>CANRDR010000047.1 GCA_947629425.1 uncultured Bacilli bacterium
CCTTATGGTGCTGGAATTTATGTTTTCGATAGTACTATTTTTAATATGACTGGTGGAACAATAGAAAATAATACAGCATCAGTTAATGCAGGAGCTATATGTGCTTTTGCAAATAATGGATCTCCAACAATAAACATAACAAAAGGAGAAATAAAAAATAATACTAATACAGGAGTAGATATTAATCCCGCTTTTGTTAGTGATCAAGAGTTTAATGGTGGAGCAATTTATATTGGTGAAAATTGCAAATTATTTATAACAAAGGCTATTATAAATAATAATAAAAATGAACAATCTTTTTTAGATAATAGAATTCAAGATAAAGGAATGTCAGCAAACGGAATAGGACTATGTCCAAATTCAAAATTTTATATGACTAATGGAGGAGCAATATATAATAACAATTATAATGATGGAGCAGATATTTTATTTATACCTGTATCTACAAATATTCCATTACAAAAAGATGCTCAATTATATATCTCAAATTATTCATTAGGAGGCGGAACTTATAATTGGACAAATCTATTTAATAAACGTATATTATATGGTAATCAAAAAATAAATGAATCAGATAAATTAAGTTTTGTATCACATTTATCTAATACTGATATAGAAAAAGCAGAAAAAGAAGCTAAAGTAATAATTACAAATAATGTATCTAAAGCTATATATGGTGGCGGTGCTATAATGTGTAATGGTACTTTTACAATGGGAACTTATGGAGGATTAAAAATAACAAAAACAGTAATAGGAGAAGTTGATGAAGATATTAAATTTAATTTTACTATTACTTTAGATGATATTACTATTAATGGTAAATATGGAGATGTTTATTTTGAAAATGGTATAGGAAAAGTAGAATTAACAGATGAAGAGAGTGTTACAGTAAATAATCTTCCTTCTGGAGTTTCATATGATGTAAAAGAGGAAGAAACATCTAAATTTAATACAATAATATCCAAAAAAGGAAAAGGAATTATAGATGATACAATAATTAATGTAGAATTTATTAATATGAATATTAATCCATTAAAATATGGAATAAAAATAGAAAAACAAATAAAAAATAATAATAAATCAGATAAAATATTTAAATTTGAATTAAAAACTGATAATGAAGATGGTGTAGTTCTACCTCAAAATAATATTTTATCTATAAGTGGCTCATCATATGCTACATTTGATGATATTATATTTTATAAACCTGGTACATATACATTTACTATAAATGAAATAAATGAAAATTTATCAAATTATAAATATGATTTATCTACATGGAAAGTAGTTATTGATGTTGAGTTAGAAAATGAAGATTTAGTAATAAAATCTATAAAATATTTAAAAGATGATAAAGAATATGATAATATTGTATTTATAAATGAGTATGTTAAAAATCCTCAAACATTTGATAAAACTATATTATCTATAATATGTTTGGTAAGTTTAATAATAATGTTTGTTGTAATAAAATTAAGATATAAAAAAATAAAAAATTAGGATTTAATTATGTATTGTGAATATTGTGGTAAAGAAAATAATAAAAATAATAATTATTGTGTATCTTGTGGAAAAAGTTTAAAATCTAATAATAATATAAACACTAATATACAAAATAAAAACCAAAATAATTCATTAATATTTGGTATTATATGTCTTATTATGTCTTTTATATTAAATATATTATGTTTTATTCCTGGTATTATTAGTATAGTTTATGCAGTTAAATATAAAAAAGAAAGCGGAAAACTAGGTGTTGGGTTTGGCTTATCATTAGGTGGAATGATATACAGTTTAGTAATGTTTATTATTATGATGTTTTTAATATTATTATTTATGTTCGCATATGAAAATAGTGATGAATATGATTACAATAATAACTATGAATATGTAGAAAGAGTATAAACTAGATTAATTTCTAGTTTTTTTTAACACTTTTTCATTGTATGGTTTAAAATCAAAATCAAAACCAATATATTTATGCATTTTTAAATTTAATATATTATCAATACAATTTTTAGCACTTAATGATACATCATAAATTCTATATACTTTATTGTCAATTTGTACTAATGGATTAATATATCTTATTTTACCTTTTACACTTGTACAATAAATATCATTATTAAATTCATCACTTTTATATATATTATCAATAGTAGCATTATTATAATTTTTAAAAGCATTTATAATATATGAATCATTAGAATTATATATTAAATTAATAATATCTTCATCACCATATTTATATAAATCATCGATTGTTATTAAATTTTTATTATATAAAGATTTAACTATATCTGCTATAAATTGCATACATGCTCTATCTTCATCTTCTACCCATCTAGGCCATAGTTTAGAAATTCTTTCTATAAAACTTTCAGCAATAGATAAAGTTTTAAAACCTAATTCTATTATTCCATCTTCATTTTTTAAAATAGTTAAATCATTATAATATTTATAAACTTCATTTAATTCAAAAACACGTCTTTGATATAATCCACCAATTAAAGTATATTCTAATCTATCAGCACTTAATTTTGGTAAATCATTATCTGCAATAGGATATATATGATAATTGTTTACTTCATTAATATTAATTTTATCTCTTTTTAATAAATTCATTATTTCTTTAGAATGTAAAATAATATCATTAGTTTTTTCTTCAGTTGATTCTTGATTTTTATCGTCTCCATTCATAAAATCTATACAATGTTTAAAAGTAGGTGTTGAAATATCATGAAATAATCCTGCTAATGTTTGTACTTTATTATGTGTAAAATTCCATATAATTAAACTAACACCAATACTATGTGTTAATGTTGAATAAAAATATTTATCATTATAAACTTTAGTATAAGTTGTTCCACATGAATGACCAATTTTATCTAATTTTTGCATTTCTTTAGTATTAATATAGTCATATAAAAAATCTGGAAATTCATTACATAATATATTTAAATAATCATTTACTTCTTTATTATTTGTTTTATACATTATTACCTCTTGATTTATATAACTATTATAATATATAATTTTTAATTAATAAATATTTTTTTATATGAATAACAATAAGAAAAGTGTCTAAAGTTTTTAATCATAACACTTTTTTATTTTAATTAAGTTTTGAGCAAGTTTTGAGCAAGTTATATTGATTATTATAAAGAATTGTATTATAATATATTTGAGAATTTTGAGGTGATTATTGATGGAAAAATATACTCCACCTTTTGAAATTACACAAACTATGTTAAAACGAGTTGCTGATATTTCCGAAAAAGTAACTAAACTTGATAATTTTTCAAATTTAAATAAAAAGCCATATTTAAGAAAACAAACTAAAATTAATTCTATTCATTCTTCACTTGCAATTGAAAATAATAAATTAACAAAAGAACAAGTTAGAGATGTTATAGATGGCAAATTAGTTTTAGGTTCTAAAAAAGAAATTCAAGAAGTAAAAAATGCTTATAATGCATATGAAATGATAAATGATATTAATCCTTACAGTATTGAAGACTTAAAAAAAGTACATGGTGTAATAACATATTTGACAGTAGAAGATTCTGGTGATTTTAGAAAAGGCAATGAAGGGGTTTTTGATGGAGATAAATGTATATTTATGTGTCCACCTTCAGAGAATATTGATTATTTAATTAATCAATTATTTAAATGGATAAAAGAAAGCAAAAATAAAATACATCCATTAATATTATCAAGTGTATTTCATTATGAATTTGTATTTATTCATCCATTTAGTGACGGTAATGGAAGAACTGTTAGATTATGGCAAAATATATTGCTTTATAATTGGAAAAAAATATTTGAATATTTACCTATTGAATCAAAGATACATAAATATCAGAAAGGATATTATAAAGCTATAGCTGATTGTAATAATAAGGGCAATTCAACTGAATTTATTGAATTTATGCTAAAAATGATAGATGAAACTTTAGATGAAGCATTAGCGATACCAAACATACCAATTAATCAAGAAACTATAAATATAAATAAATTATTAGACTCTTTAGAAAGAAATGTTCCAATAAGCGCAAAAGAAATAATGGAAAAATTAAATATAAAATCAAAAAATACATTAAGAAATCAATATTTACATCCTGCTATTAAACAAGGACTAATTAAATTAACTATTCCTGATAAACCTAATAGTAGTAAGCAAATGTATTATAAAGATTAAATTTGATTTTGTTAAAAGTGATTGACATTTAATTCAGAACAACTATTAACTAATTATCTTTTTATATTATAATATTTGTACAAAATGTACGAAAATTTGATATAAATTATGTTATTTTTGTACGAAAAATGTTAAAATATATGTAGGTGATGAAATATGTATAGAAAAATTCAGGAAGAATTATTAAAATGGAAAGAGGACTTTAAAATGCCTCTTATGTTAGTTGGTGCTAGACAAACAGGAAAAACTTATATATTAGAAGATTTTTGTAAAAATAATTTTGATAATTATATTTATATTAATTTAGATAAAGAAGAAAATATATGTAAAATTTTTGAAGAAACTATTGATCCAGATAAAATAATTGAAAAAATAGAAATTATTAAAAATGTAAATATAATTCCAGAAAATACAATAATATTTTTAGATGAAATACAAGTAAGTGAAAGAGCTATAACATCTTTAAAATATTTTTGTGAAAGTGAAAAACCATATAAAATAATTTGTGCTGGTTCACTTTTAGGAGTTAAAATTAATAGATTTAAATCATCATTTCCTGTTGGTAAAGTAGTTATAAAATATTTATATCCTATGGATTTTGAAGAATATTTATTAGCATTAGGAGAAACAAAATTAATTAATGAAATAAAAACTCACTATGAAACTAATGAAGCATTAATGACACCTATTCATGAAAAAGCACTAGATTTATATAAAAAATATTTAGTACTTGGTGGAATGCCTGTTATGATTAAAAATTTTATATCTAATGAGTGTAGTATATCTCATGTAAATTTTGAATTACAAGAACAAATAATTACTTCTTATTTAGCAGATATGAACAAATATACAGAAAATAGTGAATCTATTAAAAATAGTCAAATATATAATGCAATACCAAAAGAACTTGCAAGAGCTAATAATACATTTAAATATAGTTTAGTAGATAAAGATGCAAGAAAAATTAGATATGAAAGTAGTTTAGATTGGCTACTTGCAAGCAATATGGTATTAAAATGTGATTTAGCAGAAAAAAATGAATCTCCAATAAAAGCATTTGTTAATAGTGATAAATTTAAATTATATTTAAGTGATATAGGTTTACTTAGAAGTTTATCTAATTTAGATTATAGTGAAATTATTTTAGATAAAAATGAAATGTATAAAGGTGTTCTTACTGAAAACTATGTAGCATGTGAATTATATCCTAAATCAAAAGAACTATATTATTATAATTTTGATAAATATGAAATAGATTTTTTAATAAAAATAAATGGTGATATTATTCCAATAGAAGTAAAAAGTGGTAGAAGAATTAATAGCAAAAGTTTAAATGAATATATAAAGAAATATAAACCTATTTATAGTATTAGAATTTCTACTAAAAATTTTGGTTTTGAAAATAATATTAAATCAGTACCACTATATGCTGTATTTTGTATTAATAAATAAAGATTTATCAATGTAAAAAATAAAAATAGTGATAATAAAAACAACAACTAAAACAAAATAGTTGTTTTTATTTTAATTGAAAAAAAGATTAACATATGTTAGTATATGACATTGTAAAAAAGGAATTGATTAATATGGTAAATTTGTCTAATGAAATAAAAAATAAAATAATAAATTTTAATTTATCTTTAGGAATAAATACTGAATTTATAAAAGATGAACATATTTTAGGTTATTCATTAAATAATACTATTTATATAAATGAATATATTAATCAAGATTATGAAAAAACTAATAAACATGAATTATTACACTTTTATACTAATACTAATGAATTTAAATCAATAAAAGATTATTTATTTTCAAAATATAAAGAAGATATAGAATTATTAAGAAAAGAATATTATTTAAGATATAGTGGATTATATAAAAAAGAAGAAATAGATGAATGTTTAATAGATGATGAAATTGCAATAGATTTAATAATAGATAATTATAATATAACATTAGATAAAAATAGATTATTAGTAGGAACAGTAATGTTTAATATATTAATAAAATCAATAAAAGAAAAAAGATATTTAAATATAAAGATAAAGAATAATATAAATAATATGAAATTAACAAAATGGGAAAAGATATTTGTAACAAATTATTATGATAAAATGCCAAATACAAATAATAAATATGAAACAATAAGACAAGATATAAAGAATGAATTAAATAGATTATATAATATAGATAAAGAAGAATTTGAAATAGATATAAATAGTCCAGATTTAATAAGAGAATATGAATCAGAAATAAAAGCATTAGAACAAAGAGGAGAAGATACAACATATATAAAAAATAATAAAGAAGAAATATTAAAAGAAATGTCAAATAAAATAACAGAAACATTATATGAAGAATATATGCATATAGTAAACTTTATAAAAACAAATGAATTATATGAAGATGCATTTAAAGTATGTATGTTAAGAGAGACATTATTAAAGACATATAAGAAAGAAAAAAATAATAATGAAACAGATACAATAGTAAAAAAAAGAGAAAAACATAAAACAATAATGGGGCATATGACACTAGCAAGTGATACAATATTAAAAACAATATATGAAAATGTAGATACATATGAAAATTTTGCAAACTTATATTTTGCAGGATTAGAATTATATAATAAAAGTATAACAGATAAAAGTAAAATAAAACTAGATGGAGTAAATACATATGGATTAGGACATTGGATAAAGTTTGAAGGCAAATCTTCAAATGAAAAAGAATATATAGAAAATGCAAAAAAATTATCAGCATTAGTACAAGGAACACCATGGTGTACAAAGACACTAGCATCAATACAACTCGCAAATGGAGACTTTTATGTATTTGTGGATAACGATAATAAACCACATATTGCAGTAAAAATGATAGGTAACACAATAGATGAAGTAAGAGGAATAAAAAATGAAAATGAACAAGAAATAGAAGATAATTATAGAAACATTGCAATATCATTTTTAGAAAATAATAAAGAAATAAAAAATGGAAAAGAATGGCTTGATAAAGAAGAATGGAATAAAAGATTAATTAGATATAATGAAGAAATAGAAACTAATACATTAAAAGATGAAGAAATCCCACAATTAATGGAAGACTACATAAAATATGATTATAAAAGTCACGGTGAAAACACAAATAAAGATAGATTAAAAGAAAATTTACAAAAGATAAAAGGAAAAATATCAGAATATTATAACTGTAATGAAGAAGAAATACTAATCGGAGATTATTATGGAATAGAATATAAAGAAATAAATGGCCAAAAAGTATGCTCATATAGAATAATATTTGGAGATGCCAATTTTAAATATTCAGAAATAACAGACTTAGGAAATTTAACCATTATAAGAGGCAATGCATTTATTTCAGGTTCAAAAATAACAAGTTTAGGCAACTTAACGTATATAGGTAGATATGTAAGTTTTTTAGGTTCTAAAATAACAAATTTAAGAAACTTAACATATGTAGGCGGAGGTATATGTTTTAATTCACAAATAAAAAATTTAGGAAAATTAACATATATAGGCGGAGATATATGTTTTGGTGTAAAAATAAAAGACTTAAATGACTTAACGTATATAGGAGGCAATGCCAATTTTAAGGGTTCACAAATAACAGATTTTGGAAATCTTGAAGAAATAAAAGGTAGAGCATATTTTAATTCACCAGAATTAGAAGAGTTATACAATAAAGAATTTATTAATGGAAAAAGAATAAAAGCAACTAATAAAACAAAAATCTTAAAGTTATAAGTATTTAAAAACAAAAAAGTTGGATGACTTTAATAATATTTCATTACAACTTTTTTATATTAATAAAGAAATAATATAAACAAAAAACTAACTATATGCTAATTAACTTTTTATTGTAACTTATAAATATTTGATATATACTAAACCTATATAGGTGAAGTTATGAAAAAAAATAAATCAATTATATTTTTGAGTTTATTATATAGTTTTTTTATACTATTTGGAACATCTTTTTTCATTAATGGAAGTAGCAAAATAATATATAAACACATGTTTATATCCATAATATTATATATAATATTATTTATTATACTTTATAAAATAATAAAAATAATATTTAATAAATTAGATAAAAAAACATTAAAAAAAGAAAAAAAATTAACAAATAAAATATTAATATTATTTAACAATCATCCTTTTATAATATCTTTAATATTTATAATTATTTGTTGGTTACCATATATAATATCTTATTATCCAATAATACTAAATCCAGATGCATCTTTTCAAATAAAACAATATTTAGGTATAGATAATAAATATTCTTATTATGTAAATTTAATAGATAAAAATCAAATTATAACTAATCACCATCCAGTATTACATACATTACTATTGGGAACATGTTTAAAAATAGGTATGAATTACTTTAATGATAATATAGGTTTATTTATATATAGTATTATACAAATATTAGTTTTATCAACTACATTATCTTATACAATTAAATTTATGAAAGAAAATAATATATCATTTAAATATAGATTAATAACTTTATTAATATATGCTTTAGTACCAGTATTTCCATTTTATTCAATGACAGGAGTTAAAGATGTATTATTTGCATGTTTCGTAATATGGTACATAATGATTTTATATGAATTTATTAAATATAAAGATATAAGTATTAAAAAAATTATATTTAGTATTATTATATGTATATTAATGTGTTTATTTAGAAATAATGGAATATATGTTTTAGTATTAACATTTCCACTTATATTAATAAAATGTAAAAAGAATTTTATAAAGTATTTGATAGTATTTATAACAAGTTTAAGTTTTTATATAACATATGATAAAGTAATATTACCTTATTTTAAAGTAACACCAGGTAGTATCAGAGAAACATTATCAATACCTTTTCAACAAACAGCAAGATATATAAAGTATCATGAAGATGAATTAAGTAAAAGTGATAAAGAAATTATTAGTAAAATATTAGATTATGACACAATAAAAAAAGAATATGATCCAGAATTATCAGATCCTGTAAAAAATACATTTAATAAAGATGCAACTAAAAAAGATTTAATGAATTATTTTAATGTATGGGCTAAACTCTTATTAAAACATCCTATAACTTATATAGATGCAACTATTAATAATGTATATGGGTACTTTTATCCATTAAAAACAAATTGGTATTTTTATTCTAAATTAGATACTAGAATAGTTAAAGATGGAATAGATTATCATTATAATTCTTTAAGTACATTAAGAAATAGATTAATGATAATTGCAAATATTTTTCCTTATATACCAATTTTAGGTTTAATAGTAAATATAGGTTTTAGTAGTTTATTAATAATATTTATGTTAGTATATTTAATAAGCAGAAAAAAATATAGGGAACTAATATATTTATTACCATCTATAGTATTAATATTAGTTTGTATAGCATCTCCTGCAAATACCTACTTTAGATATGCACTTCCTAATATATTTAGTATGCCACTACTTATAGGATTATTTAATTTATTAAGAAAGAAGAATGTTTATGAAAAAAAATAAAATAGCAGTATTAATTCCATGTTATAATGAATCAAAAACAATAGAAAAAGTTGTAAAAGATTATAAAAAAACTTTACCTGATGCAGATATATATGTATATGATAATAATTCAACAGATAATACAGATAAATTAGCTTTATCCGCTGGTGCAATTGTTAGATATGAATATAAACAAGGTAAAGGTAATGTAATAAGAAGTATGTTTAGAGATATTGATGCTGATTGTTATTTAATGATTGATGGTGATGATACATATCCTAAAGAAAATGCTAAAGAAATGTGTGACTTAATACTTAGTGGAAAGGCAGATATGGTAATAGGAGATAGATTATCTAGTACTTATTTTAAAGAAAACAAAAGATTATTTCATAACTTTGGAAATAGATTAGTAAGATTATTTATAAATAAGATATTTAAAAATAAAATAAAAGATATAATGACTGGATATAGAGCATTTTCATATGATTTTGTAAAAGGTTTTCCAGT
>CANRDR010000048.1 GCA_947629425.1 uncultured Bacilli bacterium
TTCTAATGTGGATAACAGGAATAATATTAGAAGTAATACAAAAGAAACATAAACAACTATATGAACTTTATATGAATATGTTAAATGTTAACAAATATTTAAAATGAAAAAATAAACATATAGAAGAAGATATAAATAAAAAATAATTTACCACTTAGGTAAGTTTTTTATTTAATTTAGTAAAACAGTACTATAAGTACGTTAAAATAATAATACATTACGAAAAAGTTACCAAAACGGAAAAAATTCGTAATGAAATAGTTAATAAATCTTTTATATTCATATGATTATTCTATTTCTTAATTCTCTTATTGATATATATTAATCTATTATAATAAGTATTTAATTTTATAGACATTTAATTATTTAATGTGATAAAATTTTATTAGGAAATATGGGGAGTTAGATATTATGTTTAAAAAGCAAAACTTATACAAATTTTTGATACTTTTACCTATAATAGATTTAATAACATCTATTACTACTAGAATGTTTAATACATCAATAAGTGTCGGTATATTAGTAAAATCTTTATTTTTAATAATAATGTTATATTATTTATTTTTTAGAACTTTATCTAAACATAAAAAATTATGTATAAGTTATATAATATTAATATTTATATATATAATTTGTTATTATTTAAGTAAAATAAAATATTTAACTATAAATACACTTATTACGGAAACAACATATTTAATTAAATTATTATATTTACCAATGATATTACCATGTTTATATTGTTATTTTGATGATAATAAATTATCTAAAAATGAATTAGGTAAAATACTTAAAAATATATTAATAATATATTCAATATTATTATTTATACCATTAATAACTAATACAGGACATTCTACTTATTATAATGGTATAGGTGGTACAATAGGATGGTTTTATAGTGCTAATGAAATATCTGTACTTTTAGTAATCTTATTTCCTTTTACTTACTTAGTACTTAAAAATAATAAAATAATATCTATATTATTACCAATAATTATAATATTAATAATATCTACTATAGGTACTAAATCATCTATGGTGGGGCTAATTATTGATACTTTTATAATATTTATAATAAGTTTTTTCTATAAAAATAATAAGACTATAAATAAAAAATTAATAATATCTACATTAATTATATTTTCTTTTACAATATTTGTTTTTATGAATTCAAATTCTTTAGATAATATTAAATTAACATTTACAGTTCAAGAAAAACAAAATATAGAAGAATATATAGAAAATAAACAACAAGAAGAAGATTTAATAAAAGAAGAAATTGAAAAATTAGAAAGAGAAGTTCCATTAAGTGAAACTATTAATAAATTTATTAATACTTATGGGAAAGCTTTATTAAGTGATAGAGATATATTTTTTAAAGTAACATATATGTTATATAAAAAGAATTATAATGTTAATACACTCCTATTTGGTATTGGATATACAAATAATAAAAAAATAAGTAATTTTGCCATTACTAAATTAATAGAAATGGATCCATTAGATATATATCTTCATTCAGGTTTAGTTGCAATAATAATTATATTATTACCATTTATATATTTTATTTATTATGTAATTAGATTACGAAAAATTAATATAAAAACTATATTTTATACTTTAATGTTGTGTATGACATTTTGTATATCATTAATTAGTGGACATACTCTAATGGCACCTCAAGTAAGTATTTATATAGCATTATACTATATATTATGTTATTTTGAATTAGGTAAAATTAATGAATTTAAAAATGATTTAAAAGAAAAAGTTACTATATATGCATTACATTTAGGATATGGTGGTATTGAAAAAGATATAGTAAATAAAGCGAATACATTATCAAAACTATATGATGTAGAAATTATATCAGTATATAAAATAAATGATTTAGAAAGTAATCTAAATAAAAAGGTAAAAGTCAAATATTTAACTAATATAAAACCTAACAAACAAGAATTTATGGATGCAGTAAAGAAAAAAAATATAATTAAAATATTAAAAGAAGGGTTATATTCTATTAAAGTATTATATTTAAAAGATTTATTACTTACTAATTCTATGATTAATTGTGATAGCAAAATCATAATATCTACAAGAATTGATTTTAGTTTAAAATTAATTAATTACAATGAATATTCTTCTATTAAAATAGCTCAAGAACATATATATCATAATAATAATGATAAATATTTAAATAAATTATATAAAATATTATCAAAAATAGATTATTTAATGCCTAGTAGTAATTATTTAACAGAATATTATAAAGATTTATTTATTGATTATAGATATAAAATAAAAACAAATGATATGTATGTAGAAACAGACAATAAAATTAGCAAATTAAAAAATAAAAATATTATATCAGTAGGAAGACTTGAAAAAGTAAAAGCATTTGATGAACTAATTAAAATATTTAAAACTGTTCATGAAAAAAATCCAGATTGGACATTATCTATTGTAGGTAGTGGTAGTGAATATGATAATTTAAATAACTTAATTAATGAACTTAATTTAAAAGATTCAGTTAAATTATTAGGTAATAAAGATAAAGATGAGTTAAATAAATTATATAGTGAAACATCAATATATGTAATGACATCAATTGAAGAATCATTTGGATTAGTACTTCTTGAAGCAGCAAGTCATGGCTTACCAATAATATCTTATTCTAGAGCATTAGGTGCAAAAGAAATAATAAAGAATAATGGAATATTAATAGATAATGAAAATGATATGATAAATAATATTAATAAATTAATAGATAATATTGATTTAAGAAAGGAATATCAAAATAAATCATTAAAAATATCTGAATATTATTCTTATGAATTTGTAGAAAAAAATAATTTAGAATTTTATAAAAATTTAAATAAAAATACTATTTTTACTAATTTATATTTAGACAGTCAAAATAATTTTTATAAATTAGTAGATAAAAATGCAAAAAATAAAGAAAAAATGTTTATTGTCACTGCTAATCCTGAAACATATATGTTAAGTTTAAAAGATAAAGAAATAAATGATATTATTTATAATAAAAATAATTATATAATTCCAGATGGTACAAGTATAGTTGAAAGTGCAAAACTTTTTGATTTAGATATTAATGAAAGAATAGCTGGAATAGATTTATCTACACATTTATTAGAATTATCGGATAAAAATAAATATAAAGTATACTTATTTGGAGCAAAAGAAAGTGTTATGGATAAATTAGAAACTGTTATAAATACTAAATATCCTAATATTAAATTAGTAGGATCTACAAACGGATACGTTCAAGATAAAGATACAGTTTTTGAATATATTAAATCAGTTAAACCAGATATAGTTTTATTAGGATTAGGTATACCTTTACAAGAAAAATTAATAAATAAACATATAAATAGTTTTAATAAAGGAATATTTGTTGGAGTGGGAGGTTCTTTTGATGTATTAAGTGGTGATAAATTGCGTGCTCCTAAAATATTTATAAAATTAAATTTAGAATGGTTATATAGAATAATAAAAGAACCAAAAAGAATAACTAGATTCTTAAAATACAATGTAAAATATGTATTTAAAATAATAAAAGAAAAGAGCATTCGTTAGAAAATGGTGTAAAAATATATAATTATTCATTACCAAAAGGTGCAATTTTAGACAAATTTATGTTAGAAAAAGGTGTAATTTTAGATAAAATATAGTATAATTAAAATTGAGGTGTATCATTTATGAAAAGAAAAATATATGATAAATTAATAGAATGGAAAAATAATAAGGATTCTAAACCTTTAATAATTACTGGAGCAAGACAAGTAGGTAAAACTTATATTATAAATGAATTTTGTAGTAAAGAATTTGAAGAATATATATCAATTAATTTATTTGAAAGACAAGATATAGTTGATTTATATAAATCAAGATTAACATCTGATGAAAAATTTATGAAACTTAAAATATTATTAAATACTGATATAGAAAAAGATAATTTATGTATTTTTATAGATGAAATACAAGAATCAGAAGAAATTATTTCAGAATTAAAATATTTTAATGAAAAACATAAAGATATAAAAATAATTTGTAGTGGTTCTTTATTAGGAATAAAATTAAAAAGAACACATTTCTCATTTCCAGTAGGTAAAGTAAATATAATAACTTTATATCCTATGGATTTTGAAGAATTTTTATTAGCATTTAATGAAAATTACTTAATTGAAGAAATAAAAAAATCTTATAATGATAACACTCCTCTTTTGGATTCATTACATGAAAAAGCTTTAAATTATTATAGATTATATCTTTATACTGGTGGTATGCCAGAGGCTGTAGATAATTTAGTTAATATTTCTGGCGATTTAACAAAATATAATAAAATAATACTTAAAAATATTATTGAAGCATATTTTAATGATATGGATAAATATGTTATATCTAATAGTGAAAGTTTAAAAATAGAAAAGTTGTATAAATCAATACCAACTCAACTTGCAAATGAATCAAAAAAATTTCAATATAGTAAAATAGAAAAAAATGCGAAAAGTAGAGATTATGAAAGCGCTATGGATTGGTTGAATGCTGGTAATTTAATAATAAAATCTTTTCAAATTAAAGAACCATTAATTCCGTTAGAAGGTTTTGTTAAAGATAATTATTTTAAAATATATTTAAGTGATTGTGGTATTTTAAGAGAAAACTTAGGAATTTTACCAATTGATATTTTAAATGATAATCTCTCTTTATATAAAGGTGTTATTGCAGAAAATTTTGTTGCAACACAACTTTTATCAAATGGATACTCATTATATTATTGGTTAAGTGATGGCATAGCAGAAGTTGATTTTCTTTTATATAATGAGGATGGTATTATTCCAGTAGAAGTAAAAGCAAACAATAATATAAAATCAAAAAGTTTAAAAGTATATATGGACAAATATAAACCTAAATACGCTATAAGATTGTCTCAAAAAAATTTTGGTTTTATGAATAACATAAAATCAGTACCATTATATGCAATATTTTGTATAAAAAAATAAAGAGAGGTTTTAAATGGAAAAATTAAAAAAATTATTATTAATATTCTTCTTAATTTTAATAGCGTTGTTTATAGCTATAGGTACTTTAGAAAATGGTATACTTTTAACTATAATTTCTTTTGTAGTAATATATTTATTTGTTGATAAAGTTAAAATAAAAAACTTTTATATATTTTTAATATTATTTTGCTTAATTACTAAAATAATATCAATACTAATACTTAATAATCCAATACTTGCTGATTATTATATAATGTTAGAAGCCTCTAAAAAAGTATTAGTACATGACTTTAGTTTTGTTAATGATTATTATTTCTTATCTTGGGGATATCAAATATTTCATGTTTTATATCAAGCACTAATGTTAAGAATTATAAATAACATATTATTTTTAAAAATATTAAATGTAATATATTCTACTGTAATAACTGTGTTTATATATAAAATAATTAAAAATATATGTAATGAAAAATCAGCAAGAATAGTAAGTTTATTATATTCTATATCATTATATCCATTATATTTAAATGGAGTATTAGGTAATCAACAATTAGGTTTTATGCTAATGATTATAGGATTATATATATTTTTATTTAAAGAACATAATATTAAAAACTTAATTATAATAGGTTTAATAATAGGTGTTAGTAATTTAGAAAGAACTGAAGGTATAGTATATATTTTAACAATATTAATATATTTAATTATTACTAATAAAAATATAAAAAGTATTTTAAAAAGTAGTTTTATTATAATACTAACATATTTTATAGTTAATAATGGTGCTTCATTTTTAATGATACATTATAATATAAATGATATAGGATTTAAAAATACTAATCCAGAATGGAAATTCTTAATAGGTTTTAACTATCAATATAATGGAAAAAATAATAAAGAAGATGAAATATATTTAGATGATTTAAATAAAGAAAAAGATGAAATAATAAATAGAATGACTAATTTTAAAAAAATACCAAATTTATTTTATCAAAAAATAAAAATACAATGGTTATATAGTGATTTAGAAGATACTTTTAATGTAAAAAATAATACACAATTTTCTAATGGTTTAATGAATATTATATTAAATTACGTAAAGATAATTAATTTAACAATTATAATATTAGTATTTTATGGTTTATATAAAAATAAAAAGTTTAATAAAGTATATTATTTCTTTATAATAAATTTATGTATATATTTTGGTATATATTTATTTATAGAAGTTGCAGCAAGATATTATTTTAATCCACAAATAACTGTATTAATATTATCTAGTTTAGGTATAAATAAATTATCTAATTATTTTGATAAAAAAAATAAGTCTTTTAGACATATATTAAAATAATAATTTAAATTAATGTTATACTTTTTATAGTGAGGTATTATATGTATATTATAGATAGTAATGATATTAAAGTAAGATTATTAAAAGATTCTGATAAAGAATTGTTACTTAAATGGTTAAGTAATGAAGATGTTCAAAATTATTATGGTGGACATGGAGAATATGATGAAAAAAGAATAGAAGAAGTTTATTATACTAATTGGCCATCAGAAATAATTAGAGTAATAATTGAATATAAAGGAAAAAATATAGGTTCAAGTCAAATATATTTTATGAGTGATGAAATAAGTAAAACATATAATTATGATACTAATGGAAAAACAGTTTATGCAGTTGATACTTTAATAGGAGAGAAAGATTATTGGAATAAAGGAATAGAAACAGAATATTTAAAATTAGTATTAGATTATTTAAAAAACAATAAAAATGCAGATATAGTATTAATAGGACCACATAAAGATAATCAAGAATTAATTGATGCATATAAGAATGCTGGATTTAAAAGATGTACTGAATTAATTGGACCTATGGGTTTAACTTATTATATAATGGAACATAAGTTTTAAGATTAAAAAATTAATAAGAAATTTTTTGAAAACTTTATTCTTTTGAATAGAGTTTTCTTTTTAACTTAAGAAAAATTTAAAAGAGTGACCGAATAGTGTCCGAATAGTGTCCGAATGGTGACCGAAAATCTTGATATAATTGTTATTGTTTTTTTATTGTAACAATATCTTATTAAAAAGTTTTAAATATAATCTAAAATAATTTTATATTCATTTACTAAATCTTCTAAACTATAATTTCCTATATTAGCAGGAGATGTAGAAGGAAGATATATTGGCAATATTTTAGTATTTTTATAACAATATTTCATATATAAATTATATGATTTTTTTCCTGTTGTAAATATTGTTTTTATATTTGAATTTTTAATAATTTTATTAATATTGTTTGCTTTAACATTTTTTATAGTACTATCTTTAGAACCTATTATTTCACATGATTTAATAACATCAAATAATGCAATATTATGTTTATATAAAAACTCTTTTTTATATTCTATATTATCTAATATTTTTTCATTAAAAATAATTTCTAATACTTTCCAAAATCTATTTTGTTTATGTGCATAATAAAAGTTATATTCTCTTGATTTAACAGATGGAATACTACCTAATATCAATATTTTAGAATTATTATTATAAACAGGTTCTAATGTATGTTTAACTAACATATAATTCCTTCTTTCAAACTTATTATAATATATTATTTTTAAAGTATAAATTATTATTTATTATTAATACTAATAATGGAGGATAATTATGAATGAAAATAAAGAACTACTTACATATTTATATCATGATATTAGTATGGCGTTAGATAATCTAACATTATTAATAAAAAAAATAAATAAAAAAGATAATAAAATAAAAAAAGTTATTGAAGAAGTAATTAAAGGTTATGAAGAAAATTTAAAAGAAACAAAAAAATTATTAAAACAATTTAATTTTAAAGAAGAAAAATTACCATTAATAAATAAAATGGGAGCATATATGGGTATAAATATGGAAATAATGAAAGATAATAGTGATGCACGTATCGCTGATATGTTAATACAAGGTATGACTATGGGTATATTAAATGCAGAAAAAAATATACATAAATATGAAAATTATGCAGAAAAAGAAATAATAAATCTTGCTAATAATTTTAAAAAATTTCAACAAGATAGTATAGAAAAACTAAAAAAATATTTATAAATTAATATTATAAAAAGGTAATAAAAAATAACAAGTGGATTATATAGAACTGAATTTGTAATTGATTTAAATTATGAAATAAAGATGATTTTAAATTGCCTAAACTATATATCAAACGCAAAATCTTTTGAATATATAACAGAGAAGAACAAAATAAAATATTGAAAGTGTGTTATTTAGTCAAGTATTTATTCGATTAAATGGATTAGAAGATTTAAATTCTAGTTAGAAATAGATACTTGTTAAAACATAAATTTTGTAGTATTATTTAAATAGAGTAAAAAATAAGAGTCACAGTTAAGTTAACAAGATTTGCTCAAAAAAATAAAAAATTATATACAAAGGATTGAATTATATAACCAATCTCTCTCATAGAAACATTTGTTTGGTATGGGGGGGGTTATACTTATATAATTTTTTTATATGGAAAAGGTGTATATATGAAGAAAAGATATATAGTAGTGTTAATAGTAATGATAGTATGTATATTAAGTACAATAAAGTTTACATATGGAAGATTTACATATGAAAGTGAAGTAACTGGTTCAGTAACAACAACATCAAGAAATCCATTTAATATAGGAACACTTGCATATAGCATAGTAGATAATGCAATGAAAGTAGAAGATAATATAGATAAAACTATATATAGTGAAGAACCAAAAACAACACCAGCACAAGAAATAAATGATGAAAATGAAAGAACACTATCAGTAACAGAAGATGATTTAGGAAATTCATACTACTATAGAGGAAATGTAAAAGATAATTATATAGATTTTAATAATATGTGTTGGCGTATCGTAAGAATAGAAGGAGATGGTGCAATTAAATTAATACTGGAAGATAAGGAAAATACATGTAGTGAAGCAGTAGGTAGTGGCGATAGTGCTAGTATAGGACAAGGTACATTTGGATATAAAGGAGAAAAAACAGAAGGAAATCCAAGAAAAGCAGATTATGAAAATTGTGAAAAAGATAGCGATACATGTATGAAAAAACAATTTGATAATTGGTTTAATGAAAACAATTTTGATAAAAGATTATTAAAAGAAGATAAATGGAATTTAGGAGATTTAGAAACTTTATATACTCCACGTACTACAGAAATTTGTGATATTACAAAATATAATAGATGCAATTATGAAGCACTTACTAGATTAGGTACACAAAAAAAATCATTATTAAAATCTACAGAAAAAGCAACAAAAATAAATTCATATATAGGCACATTAACTTCAGATGAAGTAGCATTGGCAGGAACAATATATTTTCAAGAAGGTAAAACACATTCAAATTATTACTTATTTAAAAATATTGGTTTTTCTCTTATGTCGCTTTCAGAATATTATGGCGCAATAAGCGGATATACTACTTATACTGATATAAGATTTGTATTCATGCAAGGGGGATATGTAGGAGAACTTGAATTATCTTCGCAACAAAGTTTAAGACCATCTATAGTATTAAAGAAAGATATAAAACTATTAAGTGGAAATGGTACAAAAAATAATGCATATAAAGTAGATGAAAATCCATTTGAAGAAAATACATTAGCATATGAAATAGTAAAGAATGCACAAGATGTAAAAAATGGAGAAACAACAAATAATACAACAAAATTATCACCAGTACCAGAAAGTATACCAGCACAACAAGCCAATAGTGTGAGTGAAAGAACACTAAGTATAACAAAAGATGATTTAGGTAAATCATATTATTATAGGGGAAATGTTATTGATAATTATTTAAATTTTAATAATATGTGTTGGAGAATAGTAAGAATCCAAGGTGATGGAAGTGTCAAGTTAATATTAGAAGATAAAATACAAACATGTGAAATAGCAACAGGAGGAGATAATGCATTTATTGCAAATGCTGTATATTATGGTAATACTGGTGCTAAACCATACTATTTAAATTGTAGTGCTCAAACTGAGGAAAATTGTCTAAGAAAAACATATCAAAACTGGTATATTTCATCAGGATTAGTAAATCTTAAAGATAAATTAAAATATGAAACATGGAATATAGGAGATTGGACAACTTATTATGATTTTGATGGAAATAAATTAG
>CANRDR010000049.1 GCA_947629425.1 uncultured Bacilli bacterium
AAATCATATGATAATGGAACAAGTTTTTGTTCTTTTAAATTAGACACTTTTAACCCTCCCTTCACTATATATATACTAGATTTTTTTGCATTTCCTTTTTTTTCTTTTAATTTTTTCTTAAAAAGTTTAAAAAATACTCTAATTTTTATTTTTAGAGTATTTTTATAATTTAAAAATTAAATTTTTTATATATAAAACTAATTTCCAAAAAATAAATAAACTATAATAAAACTTGCAATTATACCTACTAAATCTGCAAATAAACCTACTTTTAGAGCGTATCTTGATTTTTTTATACCAACACTTCCAAAATATAATGTTAGTACATAAAATGTTGTATCAGTTGAACCTTGTATAGTACTAGCAATTCTTCCTATAAAAGAATCTGGTCCAAAATTTGCAAATATATTATTTAATATGGCTAAACTTGCATTACCTGATATAGGCCTAAAAAATGCCATAGATAAAATATCTGTAGATAAAGAAAATTTATTAAGTATTGGTTTTGTAAAACTAAATATAAATTCTATTAATCCACTACTACTTAATATATTTACTGCAAATATCATTGCAATCATACATGGAAATATTTCTAAACATATTTTTAATCCTTCACTAACACCTTTTATAAAAGAAGAATATATATCTATTTTTTTAGAAAAACCATATAATATTATACTTAAAACTATAATCGGTAATATTATTATACTAAACGTTTCCATTCTTTCTCCTTATAATATAATCAAGTATAAGTCCAGCAATACTTGCACATAATGTTGCAATTAAACAAGTTATTATTATTTCTGTTGGATTTGCACTCTTATAAAGCATACGCATAGAAATTATTGTTGTTGGTATTATTGTTACTCCACTAGTATTTAAAACTAAAAAAGTTATCATAGCAGGACTTGCAGTATCTTTTTTATCATTTATTTTTTGTAATTCTTTCATCGCTTTTAAACCAAATGGGGTTGCAACACTACCTAATCCTGCCATATTAATAGCAATGTTACTTGCAATTAATCCTAATGCCTCATTAGATTTAGGAATTGTTGGAAATAAATGTTTTAATAAAAAACTTAATTTTTTTGCAATCAAATTCAAAAGTCCACTATCTTCTGCTATTTTCATCAATCCTGTCCATACTGCAATAAGTGGAAGCATTTCCATCATTAAATTAAGTGCACTTTTGCTACTAGTAATTATCTCATTATTAATAATATCTATTTTTCCTGTAAAAAAACTAAATGTAATACCTATTATTATAAATACTCCCCATAATATATTAACCATAAATCACCTAAAATAAATTTTTAAAAAAATTAATTATTTTATTAAAAAAACTTTCTTCTTTATTTGTTTTTTTATCTATTTTTTCATAAATATATATAGTTTTTAAAGTTTTATTATTTAATTTTATATTATATATTCCTACTATATCAGATATATTAGTATTATATATAATTGGTTCTATTTCTATATTTTTATATTCTTTTTCTGTTAATGTTAAATATACATCATCTTTAATATAATAATTTTTATTATCTAAATTTAAATTTCTTTTATCTAATACTTTATAACTTTTATATAATTTAAAATATTTTTCATATAAATTTTTATGATTAGAAAAATCATTTGGATCATTTAATGTAACTATAGTCAAATTCATATTATCTTTTGTAGCAGTTGTTACTAAAGTACGTCTAGCCTTTTCTGTAAATCCAGTTTTACCACCTGTACAATATTCATATGATGATAATAATTTATTTTTATTATGCCATACATAAGTTTTTAAATTAGTTTTTACAGTTTTAGATTTAGTTCCTACAATAGTTTTAAATGTTTCGTTTTTCATGGCTTCACTCATTAATAGAGCCATATCATAGCTAGTAGATTTATTACCTAATCCTGAATTATTTTCTAAACCACTAGAATTTATAAATGTTGTAGAGTTCATTCCAATACTTTTTGCGGTTTCATTCATCAACTCTGCAAAACCATCCATAGAGCCTGCTACATATTCTGCTATTTGTATTGCAGCATCGTTTCCACTTCTAAGCATTAAACCATATAATAAATTTTCTAAACTAATTTCTTCTCCAACTGAAATATATATTCCACTTCCAAATGATTTTAATACACTATCTGTTACTGTAACCATATCTTTAATATTAGAATTATTTAAAGTTACTAAAGTAGTCATTATTTTAGATATACTTGCAATTAATCTTACATCATATTGATTTTCTTCATATAATACTCTATTAGTATCCATATCCATTACAGTAACGCTTCTTGCAAATACATTAATAGGAAATAATAATATAATTAATATAATAAACTTTTTCATAACCCACCTATTTAAGAATATGAACTGAAGTTTATTTTTAGTCAAATAAAAAATAGATTTGATTATCTATTTTATTATTTTAATACATTAATTAATTCATCTTTTTTCATAGTTGTATATCCACTGATACCTTTTTCTTTTGCCATTTCTTTTAATTCTGCTACAGTTTTTTTAGATAAATCAGTAGATTCTTTTTTTGTGCTTTTTTCTTCTTTAGCAACTTCTACTTCAGCTGGTTTTACTTTTTCTCCTTTTAAAGCAGATTTTGCAATTGTTACTAAATCAGTAAAAGTTTCTGGATTATCAATAGCAACTTCACTTAACATTTTTCTGTTAACAGTTACTCCTGCTAAGTTTAATCCATTAATAAATTGTGAATAACTAATATCATTTAATCTACAAGCAGCATTAATTCTTGTAATCCATAACTTTCTAAAGTTTCTTTTATTAGCCTTTCTATCACGATAAGCATATGTTCCACTATGGAATACTTGTTCTTGTGCTGTTTTAAATAATCTGTGTTTACTTCCAAAATAACCTTTTGCTTGTTTTAATACTTTTCTTCTTCTGTTTTTTGCAACAGTGCCACCTTTAACTCTTGTCATTTCACTTCACCCTTAGATGACATTTTTTAATTTGTCAACTGTTCCTTTCGCTAAATTTCCTTTTTTTCTTCTTTGTCTAACTGCTTTTGCTGTATCTTTAGCAGTTTGATGGTTTCCACCAGATTTTTTATAAGTGATTACACCACTTTTATGTTTCTTTAGTACTTTACTACTAGATTTATGTGTCTTTTGTTTTGCCATAAATACTCTCCTTCTATTTTTTTGGTGCTAATAACATTGTCATGTTTCTACCTTCAAGTTTTGGTGCACTTTCTATAGTTGCAATATCGCTTAAAGCATCTGCAAATTTTAAAAGTACATCACGTCCTAATTCAGTATGAGCCATTTGACGTCCTTTAAATCTTAAAGTCGCTTTTATTTTATGTCCTTTAGCTAAATAATCAGCGGCATTCTTTCTTCTAGTTTCAAAATCATGAACATCGATTGTAACTGAGAATTGATATTCTTTTAATTCTTTGTTATTTTCTCTTTGTTTCTTTTGAGCCTCTTTAAGTTTTTTTTGTTTTTCATAACGGAATCTATTATAATCCATTATTTTACCAACTTCATGTCCCGGTGTTGCATTCATTAATACTAAATCCAACCCAGCATAATTCGCTAAAGTCAAAGCATCACTCAACTTTTTAGTTCCCATTTGTTCTCCGTTAGGACCTATTACCATTAGTTCGTTAACTCTAATTTTATCATTGATCGGTAGATCATCTTTTTTTATATTTGCTATATTAAAGCACCTCCATAAAATTTAAAAAGTGAATACACTTGTATCCACTATAAAAACCTTTTAATAATTTTGGCCTTTTACCTATCGCTTTTCGCAATCAGGTGGATTTGGATACAATCGCTTTCCTTCTTAATTCGTTAATATTATATCATTTATTTATTTTTTGTCAACTTTTTTATAATAATTTGGTACTAATTTTTTTATTAATGGTTCATCTTTTGTTTTTTCAAAATACTTTTCATCAAATAACCTTTTAATTAATTCTTTATCTTTTTTTAATTCATTTATCTTATTTCTAATAGAATTTTTATTTCTCTCTAAATCTAAATCTTTTTTAGAATGTATTGCATAATCAACAGTTGTTATTAATTCTGATACTACTGCTGTTGATTCAAAAGTTGTTGTTAAAACATCTTTATGTTTAATTATATTTTCAAATATATCTTTTATGAAATTAATATTTAAACTAGATAAAGATGCACTTATTTCTGGAGATAATCCTATAATTAATAAACACATCATAGATATTCCCATAATCCATGTTTTTATTTTACCTACATAAGATGATTTACCAACTGATCCTTGTAAAGTACTTTTAATATTAATACTTGAAATAACTACTTCTAATATTAATGGAATTATCATTACAGGAAACATTGTTGATAAAATAACTAATATTGCAAATGCAAATAATTTATCAGCAGTCATATCAAGTAAACTTCCAAATATTGTAGAAACATTCCATTTTCTTGCTAAAAATCCATCTATAGCATCTGTTAGTAATAATAAACCCAATATTAATATAAACATATTTCCTGATACTAAATTAAATAATATAGGCATAATTATTGTACCTAAAACTCTAGTTAATGTAATACTATTTACAATTATTTTTTTCGCATTTTTATCCATATTATCCTCTTTTTTATGAACTATTATATCACTTAATTATCAAAATTCAATATATATTCTATATTATTAGAATTTATAATTATTTTTTCTATATTATCTTCATTAGCATAAATATTTATTAAATAATCTAAACCATCTATATTAAAATTATATTCATATGTTTTTACTACATCACTATTATTTATAAATGGTCTTTCTAGTTCTATTAAACCTATAATATTATAAATATCTATTAAAGAACTATCAAAATTAAAATTTGCTATGTTATCTATATCATTACTAACTTCATATAAAGTACTTTCATATAACTTTATTTTTTTTATTTCATTATTATTCTCTAAATAACCATTTAGTACTTTATCTTTAATATTACCATTTATTTTATAATTAAAATTATCTCCATTAATTTCATAACTTATATCATGATTATTTTCTAATAATTTATTTAATTTTAAATTAAAGTTTTCTACTACTTTTGTAGTTGTTGTTGTAGTAGTTTTTACGTTGTTAGATAAATTGTTTTTTTTCATTCCATTCGCTATAGTTGCTAATATAAAAAGTATTAAAAAGAATAAAAAATATCCACCTAATTTAACTAATGCCTTATTTCTAGGATTAGACATAAATTCTTTATAATTATTAAATTTTTCTTTATAATTCTTCATTTACTTTAGCCCCAATTAATTTATTTTTATCTACTCCATTTAAGAAAGATTTGACTAACATTTTATTTTTACCTGATGGAATAAATTCTGTTATTACTACTTCTTTATCTAAAGATCCAATCCCTATTCCATCTTTATATATATTATTTATTTTACTTATCTCACCTGATTTATTTTCACAACGAATACTTATTACTTTATACTCTGTATTATTTAATATAAAATATGCTCTATTATAAAGTGCTCTTACTTGATTATATATTTCTTTATAAGTTTTATTAAAATCTATTAATTCATCTTTTCTTTTAATAGTATAGGCATATGTTACTTTACTTTCATCTTGTTTAATACTTTTTACTTTGTTATTAAATATATCTGGCAAAATTTTTATTAAAAGATTAGCACCTAATTCACTTAATTTAGTGCTTAATGTATTTATATTATCATTATCTAATATTTTAATACTTTCACTAGTAATAATATCACCACTATCCATTCCTTCATCCATATACATAATAGTTATACCAGTTTCATCATCACCATTTAAAAGGGCCGCATGTATAGGTGCACCTCCTCTATATTTAGGTAGAAGCGATGCATGTACATTAACACATTTATATTTAGGAAAATCTAAAATTACTTTTGGAATAATTTGACCATAAGCACAAGTTATAATTATATCAGGATTAACATCTATAATCTTTTGATAATCTTCTCTTATTTTAACAGGTGTAAAAACTTCTTTATTATTTTCTTCTGCTAAAACTTTTATAGGACTAGGTGTAAGTATTTTTTTTCTTCCAACAAAAGCATCTGGTTGTGTAACTACTAATACTACATTAGTATTTTCAATTAATTTTTTTAAAACTGGTATAGAAAATTCCGGTGTCCCCATAAAAACTACTCTTTTATCTTTCATAAAGTCACTCTCCTAATTAAGTATATCATAATAAAAATAAAAAACCTATTATTTATTAGGTTTATATACTTTCTTTTTTATATCATTATTATTTATAGTTTCTATATTATTATTTAAATTATTATTAATTATATTAGATTTATATTCTTCTAATATTTTTATTTTTTCTTCATTACTTATTTCTTTATTATTTGATAATTCTTTCTTTTTAGAAATATATTCATTATTTAAAACTTCTTCTAATTTTTGTTCAACTTCTTTTAAAATACGTTCATTTTTATGCATTTGATTATTAGATATAGTTGCAAAAATAATACTAAATATACTTGCAATAGAAAAACCTAATAAAGAAGTTATTGCAAAATTTGGTAATTTAAATAATATTGATAAAATAGGCATAAGTATTGCTAATGTAATTGTTGTTTTAGAAATAGCAAATAAATAAAATTCTAATTTATCAAATATATATATATTTTCTTTATATTTATTTCTTTGTTCTATTAAATCATTTTTATATTCTTCATTCATACTCATTCTTCTTTCTAATGCAAAACTATACTAACATAAATCTTTATTTAAAGTCAATTAATATTACATAAAAATGCACAAAAATACATTAAAATTTATGCACATTGACTCGATTATTACCTTATGATAAAATGTGTATTGATTGGTACTCAGGAAACTTATGAAGCCCTGAGTCAATTTTTATTTATGGAAAGAAAAATTATTAGAACATATTACATAAAAATGCACAAAAATGCATAAAAAAAATACTTGACTAAATAAAAATATAGTTTAGAATGTGTATTGTAAGAAATAAATTATATTTAAAAAATTTGTCGAACGAATTTTATTGAATATATTTATTATTTAGTTTAGTATATTAAGTTAATTAAGAAGTAAAGCAATTTATTTCTTTTTTTAAGGGGGGAATACATGAATAATATAATTAATGATACATTAACTAATAAAGAAATAAATAACTATGATATATTAAAAACTACTAATAATGTATTAGAATATTTAAAAAAGTATAGATTACTAAAATATAAATGTTTTGATATGCCACAATTAAAAATATCTAAAGATTTTAAACTAATATATGTTAATGATACTAACTATTTAAAAGATTCTTATAATAATATAGACAAATATATAGATAATAAAGATGAATATTTAAATATTAATGAAAAATTATTTAATATTTCTAAGATATTAAATGAAAAAGAATTAATATATTTTAGTTTATGTTTAATTAATTCTACTCCAGAATATAAATGTTATAAAGAAATAGGATGTTCTAATCGTGGAATTATTAGAATAAAAAACAGCTGTATAATTAAAATTGCTTTATGTCTTAATTTAGAGGTTTATAAATAACCTCTTTTTATATGAGTTTATAGGGAACTCTTTAAAAAACTATAGAATGGATGTGATAAATTAAAAATTTTTAGTAGTAAAAAATAGAAAGGAAAATGTTATGAAATATATAAAAAGAATTTTATTTTTATTTATATTATTAATAATTAGTAATAAAAATGTTTTTGCATATGATACAACAGTGTTAGATTGGGATAAAAGAACTGATATATTTTATGTAAGAACAAATGATTCTGGATATTATCATTCTGATAATGTTTATTTTTTTGCATTTGATGGTAAAGTTGCATTTTGTACACAACCTGGTGTTAGAATACTTCATTTTAAATATGAATTTAGTGATGATATAAATACTAGCAAAATGAATCCTGAAATTATAAATCGTGCTAAATTAATAACATATTATGGATATGATTATGAAACAGATAAAATTAATCATCATACTAGGAATTATAGACTTGCAACACAAAAACTAATTTGGGAATTAGTAAGTGGAGATAATTTTGAATTTTATACTGAAATTAATAGTGGTGGTGAATATATAGATGTATCTAATGAAGTTAATGAAATTAATAGATTAGTTAATAATCATTATACTAAACCATCATTTAATGATAAAAATATTACATTAGATGTTGGATATGAAGAACACATTACTGATGATAATAATGTTTTAGAAAATTATGAAGTTTATAATTCTAATGGTAATGATGTTCATATTGATGGTAATACTTTAGTATTTTCTACTAATACGATTGGTGAAACTTCTATTACTTTAAAAAAGAAACAATATACAGATAAATCTGTATTATTTTATTTTAATGATGATTCACAAAGTTTAATGACTACTGGTAAATTAGATGATGTTTATAGTACTTTATACATTAAAAGTATAGGTGGAGATGTAACTATTGAAAAAAAAGATAGATATACTAATTCTATAAAACCTCATAGTCCAGAAGCAAGTATTATAGGAGCCGTATATGGTTTATATGATAATGATGATAATTTAATAGAAACTTTAACAATAAATGAAGAAGGATACGCTACTAGTGGTAAATTAGATAAATTTGGATACTATTATATTAAAGAATTAATTGCACCTACCGGTTATAGATTAGATCCTAATAAATATATATTTTATGTTTCTAAAGAAAATTTACATCATAAAGAAGTTTTATATGAAGATATAATTGAAAGAGATTATGAAATAACAAAAGTAATAGGTACTGATAAAACTGAAATATTAACTCCTGAAATAGGCGCTAATTTTGAAATATATAATATTAATAATGAAAAAGTTTTTAGTGGAACTACTGATGCAAAAGGAAAATTATATTTTACTTTACCATATGGAAAATATAAATTAATACAAGTAACAGGACAATCTGGTTTTGAATTATTAGATCCATTTGAATTTGAAATAAGAGAAACTGGTGGAACAGTTTATGAAACACTTTATGATGCTCCTATAAAGGCTAGATTAAAAATAATAAAAGTAGATGAATTTGGTAGAAAAGTTCCTATTTCTAATATTAAATTTAAAATTAAAAATAAAAAAACTAATGAATTTGTATGTCAAAAAATAAGTTATCCAGAAAATACTACTATTTGTGAATTTGAAACAAATAATGATGGCGAACTAATAACCCCTTATCCATTAGATATGGGTGACTATTTATTATATGAAGTAGATCAAGCAATAAATGGTTATTTATGGAATGATACTCCTTTAGAATTTACTATAGATGATAACAGTTATTTTATAAATGATGAATCTTTAGGTAAAATACTAGAAGTTAAATTTACTAATAAAAGTGTATTTGGTGAAGTAGTTATTAATAAAGTTGGAGAACAAATAGTTTATGAAAATGGTTTTTCTTATAAAGAAATAAAACTAGATAATGTAACGTACGAATTATATGCAAGTAGTGATATATATACAAATAATGGAATATTAAAATATCATGCTGGAGATTTAATAGGTACTTATAAAACTAAAGATGGAAAAATTACTATTTCTAACTTATATTTAGGAAGTTACTATATTGTAGAAACTGCTACACTTGATGGTTACGTAATAGATAAACAAAAATATTATTTTGATTTAGAATATATTGATCAGTATACTCCTATTGTAACAAAGACTTTTACATTAAAAAATTATTTAAAAAAAGGTTCTTTAGAATTTAAGAAAACTGATTTAACTACAGGAGATGCAATTCCAAATGTTAAAATAGAAATATACACAATAGATAATAAATTAATATATTCTGGAATTACTGATAAAGATGGATTAATAAAAATAGATAATTTACCTATAGGTAAATACTATATAAAAGAAACTGATACTATAACAGGATACGTTTTAAATGATGAATTAGTTTATTTTGAAATATTAGAAAATGGTGAAATTGTAAAGGCTAATATGACTAATAAAAAAATAACATCTAATATAATAATTAAAAAAGTAGATGAATTTAATAATCCTATAC
>CANRDR010000050.1 GCA_947629425.1 uncultured Bacilli bacterium
GTAAAAGTTCCTGAGTTAATGGAAAAATTAATTTTAAATTATAAAACTTGGAATAAATATCATCCAATAATTCAAGCGACGTTATTGCATGGTGAACTTGTTAAAATTCATCCTTTCGTTGATGGAAATGGAAGAACCTCGAGATTAATTATGAATTTAGATTTAATGAAACATGGCTTTAATCCCGTAATTATAAAGAAAGAAAATAGACTACAATATTATGAAACTTTAGATAAAGCTCATACAACGAAAGATTACACTGATTTTATCAAATTTATTACTAAATTAGAAATTGAAATGTTAAAATTTTATTTAAAATTGATTTAGCAAAAAAACAAAAGGTTGATTAGTTATTAATTTGCCGTGTGAGGATAGTAGTCCAGTGTCTTATAACTCATTTAAAATATACTATAAACAATAAAGATGCTTAAACTAAAAAGGTTTTGTCATCTTTTTTATATATTAAGTATTTAAAAAATATATTTTATTTGTTATAATCTTAAAGGATGGTGGTTTTATGGATATAAAAAACTTAAAAACAACCTATGAAGACTTACAAAAAAGATTAATCTTATTAGGGAGGTCACTTTGACTTAGACAATAAAACTAATAGAATTAAAGAATTAAATAAAGAATTATCAAATGAAAATATTTGGAGTGATATAAATTATGCTAATAAATTAAATAATGAATTATCAAATTTAAAAAAAGATATTGAATTATTTAATGAATTAAAAACAAAAGTTGATGACTCTATATCACTTTTAGAAATATTAACTGATAATGATAAATTAGAATTAGAAGAATTATCTAATAATATAAAAGAATTAGAAACTAAAATAGATAATTTAGAAATAGCAACAATACTAAATGGTCAATATGACAAATTAAGTTGCTTTTTAGAAATACATCCCGGTGCTGGAGGTACTGAAGCTCAAGATTGGGCAGATATGCTTTTAAGAATGTATACAATGTTTTGTGATAAAAATAATTATAAATATGAAATAATTGATAAACAAAAAGGAGATACTGCAGGAATTAAAAGTGTAACATTAAAAATAGATGGAAATTATCCTTATGGTTATTTTAAAAGCGAAATTGGTGTACATAGATTAGTAAGAATTAGTCCATTTAATGCAGCCGGTAAAAGACAAACATCATTTGCATCAGTATCAGTTATCCCTGTAATAGATGATACTATAAAAATAGATATAAAAGATGAAGATTTAAAAATAGATGTATATAGAAGTAGTGGATGTGGTGGACAAGGAGTAAATACAACAGATTCTGCTGTTAGAGTAACACATATACCTACAGGTATAGTAGTAACATGTCAAAATGAAAGAAGTCAAATACAAAATAAAGCAACTGCAATTAATTTATTAAAAAGTAAACTATTTCAAATAGAAGAGGCTAAAAAACAAAAAGAATTAAAAGACTTAAAAGGAGAAATTTTAAATATAGATTTTGGTAGTCAAATAAGAAATTATACATTAGAACCATACAGTTTAATAAAAGATGTTAGAACTAATTATGAAACAAGCAATGTAGATAAAGTATTAAATGGAGATATTATAGAATTTATGAATGCATATTTAAGAATAAAGAGGTAATTATTATGAATCAAGTAAAAAAATATATAAAAATAATTATTGGTTGTTTATTAATAAGTTTAGGAGTTAATTTATTTATAATACCATCTAAATTAGTTGCAAGTGGTATTATAGGTATTTCAAATATACTTAATTATGATTATGGTCTAAATATACCAGTATTAATATTTATTATTAATTTTTGGACTTTATGGTTAGTATATATGGTATATGATATAAAAGGTTTAAAAAAATATTTATTACCATCACTTTTAATCCCATTATTAATATATTTAACATCATTTATTCATATTAATTTATCAAATGAAGTTGAAGAACTTTTAATAGCGTTATTTGGTGGATTAATTATGGGTTATGGGTATGCATTTTTATATAAAGAAGGATATAAAGTAGGTTCAATTAACATATTAGAAGATATGTTTAATGATTTTAATGAAAAAAATACAAGATGGATATCTAGAGGATTTGATTTTTTATTAATATTTTTAACTTTACAAAATTATGGACTAGAACAAACTCTTTATTCAGTTATAGTAATAGTAATTATAAGATATTTAACTACTAAAGCAACTATAGGTATAAGTGATTCTAAAGCATTTTATATAATAACTACAAAAGAAAAAGATGTTAGAAGATATCTATTAGAAGAATTAAAATACGATTTTACTGTATTTGATGTAGAAGGTGGATATTCAAAAAGAAAAAATAAAATAATTATGACAGTAATACCTACAAAAGATTATTTTAGATTAAAAGAGGGTATTAAATTAATAGATAAAAACGCATTTATATCTATAACAGATAATTACGAAGTATTAAATAAAGATGTTGAAATAAGTGCTGAAGAATAAGTTAAGAAACAGATTATTCAGTACTTTTTTATTTTCTATCTTTATTATAAAACTCAATGTAAATTGAAAAAAATTATTATATATGATTAAATTATTATAGGAAGTGAATAATATGGAATATGTTACATTAAAATCATATGATGGTTCTTTAGTTAGAGTACCATATGATAAAAAAGAAGAATATATTAAAACACAAGAGAAAATAAAAGAGTTATTAAATAATGGAAAAAACTATAGATGAAATACTTAAATTATTAGGTGATAAAAATGTCTAATGAAATAAAAAATAAAATAATAAATTTTAATTTATCTTTAGGTATAAATACAAAATTTATAAAAGATGAACATATTTTAGGTTATTCATTAAATAATACTATTTATATAAATGAATATATTAATCAAGATTATGAAAAAACTAATAAACATGAATTATTACACTTTTATACTAATACTAATGAATTTAAATCAATAAAGGATTATTTATTTTCAAAATATAAAAATGAAATAGATTTATTAAGAAAAGAATATTATTTAAGATATAGTGGATTATATAAAAAAGAAGAAATAGATAAAGGGATAATAGATGATGAAATAGCAATAGATTTAATAATAGATAATTATAATATAACATTAGATAAAAATAGATTATTAGTAGGAACAGTATTGTTTAATATATTAATAAAATCAATAAAAGAAAAAAGATATTTAAATATAAAAATAAAGAATAATATAAATAATATGAAATTAACAAAATGGGAAAAGATATTTGTAACAAATTATTATAATAATATGCCAAATACAAATAATAAATATGAAACAATAAGACAAGATATAAAGAATGAACTAAATAGACTATATAATATAGATAAAGAAGAATTTAAAATAGATATAAATAGTCCAGATTTAATAAGAGAATATGAATCAGAAATAAAAGCATTAGAACAAAGAGGAGAAGATACAACATATATAAAAAATAATAAAGAAGAAATATTAAAAGAAATGTCAAATAAAATAACAGAAACATTATATGAAGAATATATGCATATAGTAAACTTTATAAAAACAAATGAATTATATGAAGATGCATTTAAAGTATGTATGTTAAGAGAGACATTATTAAAGACATATAAGAAAGAAAAAAATAATAATGAAACAGATACAATAGTAAAAAAAAGAGAAAAACATAAAACAATAATGGGGCATATGACACTAGCAAGTGATACAATATTAAAAACAATATATGAAAATGTAGATACATATGAAAATTTTGCAAACTTATATTTTGCAGGATTAGAATTATATAATAAAAGTATAACAGATAAAAGTAAAATAAAACTAGATGGAGTAAATACATATGGATTAGGACATTGGATAAAGTTTGAAGGCAAATCTTCAAATGAAAAAGAATATATAGAAAATGCAAAAAAATTATCAGCATTAGTACAAGGAACACCATGGTGTACAAAGACACTAGCATCAATACAACTCGCAAATGGAGACTTTTATGTATTTGTGGATAACGATAATAAACCACATATTGCAGTAAAAATGATAGGTAACACAATAGATGAAGTAAGAGGAATAAAAAATGAAAATGAACAAGAAATAGAAGATAATTATAGAAACATTGCAATATCATTTTTAGAAAATAATAAAGAAATAAAAAATGGAAAAGAATGGCTTGATAAAGAAGAATGGAATAAAAGATTAATTAGATATAGTGAAGAAATAGAGAATAATACATTAAAAGATGAAGAAATACCACAATTAATAAAAGATTATATGATGAATGATTATAGAAGTCATGGAGAAAATACAAATAAAGAAAAACTAAAAGAAAATTTACCAAAAATAAAAGGAAAAATAGCAGAATATTATAACTGTAATGAAGATGAAATACTAATTAGAGATTATTTTGGATCAGAATATAAAGAAATAAATGATCAAAAAGTATGCCCTTATAGAATAATATTTGGAGAAGCAAATTTTAGGTATTCAGAAATAACAGATTTAGGTAATTTATCAATAATATTTGGAAATGCAAATTTTACAAGGTCGAATTTAATAAATTTAGGTAATTTAACAACTATAGGTGAAAATGCATATTTTAACGAATCAAAAATAACAGACTTAGGAAGTTTAACTAATATAGGAGGAGATGCCGATTTTAGGGATTCACAAATAACAAGTTTAGGAAACTTAATGTGTATAGGAGAAGATGCCGATTTTTCATGGTCAATGATAACAAGTTTAGGCAATTTAATATATATAGGAGGATATGCAGATTTTTCTAATTCACAAATAACGAATTTAGATAATCTGACAACTATAGATGGAAATGCCAAGTTTCAACATTCCCAAATAACAAATTTAGAAAATTTAACAACTATAGGAGGCAATGCATTTTTTTATTGTTCACAGATAATAGATTTAGGGAATTTGACATATATAGGAGGATATGCAAATTTTTCTAATTCACGAATAACAGATTTAAGCAACTTAACAACTATAGAAGAAGAAGCATTTTTTTCGAATTCTGAAGTAACCAATTTAGGAAATTTAACATATATAGGCAGAGATGCGTTTTTTACCAATTCCAAAATAACAAACTTTGGAAACCTTGAAGAAATAAAAGGTAGAGTATACTTTAATTCACCGGAATTAGAAGAGTTATATCATAAAGAATTTCTTATAAATGGAAAAAGAATAAAAGCAACTAAAAAAATTAAATAGTTGCTTTTATAATAATATAAAAAATAATTAATTTTTTTATCCTACAAATAATTGTATCCAATAATATTTGTATTTAGTATTTAAATCTTTATAACAAGCAATACCAATTTCACTAAATTTATCAGATAAAATATTTTCACGATGTCCACTAGAATTCATCCAACTTAGAAATACACGATTAGCATTAGTTTGTCCTGCTGCAATATTTTCACCTCTTATATTTGCTTTTATATTAATTGCTGTAAAACAAGAACTTCCATCTAGTCTAGTATGGTCAAGTTTTATAGTTATTTCTTTTGCTCTAATTTTAGCACTATCTTCTAAAGAATTATTCCATATTAGCTCATTTAAATTATTTTCTTTTCTTGCATTATTAACATATTCTAAAACTTCTTTTGCCATATCTTGACAATATTCTCCATCACTAACTATATATGAAGTTGTAGTTTGTGTAGTTGATGTTGTATTAGTTTTTGTAGTAGTTTTAGTAGTATTTCTTACTTTTTTAGTTGTAGTTACTTTAGTAGTAATAGTTGTATCTATATTTTTAGTAGTACTTACTTTAACTTCACTAGTATTTTTATCAACACTACTTAATTCTTTTTTATAAAACACTTCTATTTTATTAGAATTATTTTTGTAATTTAGTTTATCTAAAAAATATATTCCTATACCAATAGAAAGTATTAGAACTATAATTAATATTCTTTTTTTCATATTCCATATCCCCCTTCCTTACAAATATTATAAAACTGTATTGTATAAAAGTATATATAAAATATGTAAAAAATTAAAATTTGTACTTTAATTAAAATTATCTAATATATATTAGTATGAAAAAAATAATGATAATAGTATTAACAATTTTAAATTTAAGTTTATATATTCCTGCTATTGCAAAAGAAAAAAACATGGTATTGAATGATAAAATTATATTTTTAGATGCTGGACATGGTGGTGTTGACAAAGGCACTTCTTATGAAAATATATATGAAAAAGATATAAATTTAGCGATAACATTAAAATTGAAAGAAGAATTAAGTAATATAGGTGCTAAAGTAATATTAACTAGAGAAGGAGATTATGATTTATCTACACCAAATGCAACTTTAAGAAAAAGAAGTGATTTTGATAATAGAATAAAACTTATTAACAGCTATGATACATATCTTTTTATATCAATACATCAAAATTATTATTCTGATTCTTCTTATGGCGGTGCTCAAGTTTTTTATAAAGGAAATAAAGAATTAGGAACTTTAATGCAAGAAAAGTTAAATAATAAAAGAAAAATTAAAAAAATAGATGATGGACTTTATATGTATAATAAATTAAAAAGTGATGGCTTATTAATAGAATGTGGTTTTTTATCTAATGCAACTGATAGAAATAATTTAACAAAAGAAACTTATCAATTAGAATTTGTAAAAAAGATAAAAGATACTATAGTAGAATATATAAAAAAATAAATAAAAAGTAAATTTCACAATAAATTCATAATTATTTTATATTATTTTTACATGAGTTGTGATAAAATATACACTAGGTGATAGTATGACTAGAGATAAAAATAACTCAGGAAGCAAAATATTTAAAACTTTAGATGAACAAATAGACATACTAGTAAATAAAGGGTTAGTTATTGATGATATAGACTCAGCCAAAAGAATTCTATTAAGAGAAAACTATTTTTTTATAAGTGGATATAGACATCTCTTATTAAAATCAAAAACTGATAAAAAATTTATAGAAGGCGCTACTTTTAAAGAATTATATGCACTATTTAATTTTGATAGACAAATAAGAAATATAATATTTAAAAATTTATTAATTATAGAAAATAATATAAAAAGTATATTCTCTTATCAATTATCAAAAAAATATGGTTATAAAGAAAAAGATTATTTAAGACCTTCTAATTTTACAAATAATCCAGAAAAATTTAGACAAGTTAATGATTTAATAAAAAAGATGAAACGACAAATTAGAATAAATGGGGCTCAGCATTCAGCAACAAAACATTATATTTCTAATTATGGATATATTCCAATGTGGATAGTTGTAAAAGTATTATCTTTTGGAATAGTTTGTGAATTATATTCTATTATGAAAAAAGAAGATCAAATAGAAATATCTGAAATATATAAAATACCACCAAATGATTTGTTAATCTATTTACCGATACTAGCGAATTATAGGAATTTATGTGCACATGAAGATATATTATATGATTATAAAACACAAAAACCTATACCTGATACTACATATCATAATTTGCTAAATATTCCCAAATTAGATGGAGAGTATATCTATGGTAAAGATGATTTATTTGCATTATTAATAATTTTAAAAAAAATGTTATCTAAAGAAGAATTTAAATTATTAGTAAATGAATTAACTTATGAAATAGATGTACTTGATGGTAAATTAAATAGTATAAAAATTGAAAAAGTTTTAAATGCAATAGGATTTCCAAATAATTTTAAAGAAATATGTTATATAGATAAGGAGTTATAGAAAATGAAAAATAAAACATTAAGTATTATAGCAGTAATTTTAGCATTATTTGTTGGTGCTTCAGGAATGTATGCGGTAATAAGATATTTACCAATAGATTTGCCAACTTCAACTGTAGTAAATAAAAGTGAAAAAGAAGTAACAGTTATTGATAATGGAATTGCAGATTCTGTTGAAAAATTATACGATGCTGTTGTAGTAGTTGGTTCATATAAAAATGGACAACTAGCAAGCAGTGGAACAGGTTTTGTTTATGATGAAGATGACAAATATGCATATATGTTAACTAATGCACATGTAGTTGAAGGTTCAACAAGTGTAAAAGTTAAATTTACAAATGATGATATTGAAAATGTTGAGTTAGTAGGAAGTGATTCATATTCTGATATTGCAGTACTAAAAGTTGCAAAAGATAAAGTTATAAAAGTAGCATCAATTGGTAAAAATGAAAATTCAAGATTAGGAGATACAGTATTTACTATTGGTGCACCTTTATCAGATGAATACTCATGGACAGTAACTAGAGGAATTTTATCAAATAAAGATAGATTAATTGAAGTAAATCCAACTAATGGAGGACAAAGTGATTGGGTAATGCAAGTATTACAAACTGATGCTGCAATTAATAGTGGAAATAGTGGTGGACCTTTAGCAAACTCTAATGGAGAAGTCATTGGTATTACTAATATGAAATTAATTAGTAGTGGTGTAGAAGGTATAGGTTTTGCTATTCCAATTGAAGATGCAATAAATTATGCAACACAACTTAGAACAAATGGAAAAATAGAAAGACCATTTATTGGAATATCTATGTTGAATACATCTGATACGTATATATTAGAACAATATAGAATAATGGTTGATGATGGTGTAGAAGGTGCAGTAGTTGTTCAAGTACAAGAAGATTCTCCTGCTGATAAGGGTGGATTAAAACTAGGTGATGTAATTACAGGAATAAATGATTATGAAGTAACAAGTGTTGCAAAATTAAAATATTATTTATATAAATTTAAACCTGATGATGAAGTTACATTAAAATTTAATAGAACAGGAAAAGAACATACTGTTAAAATTAAATTAAGTAAAAGTGAGTAGATTGTAAAAAATCTATTCTTTTTATGTAAAGTAAAAATGTATTTATTGAAAATAGAAAACATTTGTTTTAAAATTTAAATAGGTGATTATATGCAAAAAAGTGATGAATTTGATAAATTTATAAAAAATAGTGTAAATGATACTTCTATAGATTATAAACCTAAAAAGAAAAATAAAAGAAAAGAACAAATAATGAGATGTTTAGCATTTTTTATAGCAGGTGCTATATCATTTGGTGGTATTCATACAGTATATAATAAATTTTCTGAAACAAGTTCAAAAAATATAGCAACAAAAAATGTTAATAATTATATTGATGATCTTGCTAATCTAGATTTAGATGGAGATACAATGATGATAGAAGCAAAAAAAGATATAGGTTATGGAGATAATCATAAAGTCTATTATGATGTGAAAATTTTTGCAGATACTATAATTAATACAAGTCCAACTTATTTTCATGCAACACTTTATACAATATATGATGATTTATTAAACGAATATGGTAAAACTACTGCTATTAATTATATGGATGATATATTACTAGAATTACATTCAAGAGTTAGTGAATTGGACCCTATATTGCAAATAAGATTAAATGATGTATCAGACTTTGATGATTTATTAAGACTTATGAACATGACAGAAGATGAATATTTAGAATTTGCAAAAAATCAAACAATAAAATATGCTAAAGTAATAAAAGAAGAGGCTAAAGAAGAAAAGGGGAAAACTTTATAATGAAAGAAGTAGAAGTTATTACATTAGAAAATAATAAAAATTATATTATTATAGATAAAATAAAAGATAATAAAAATGAATATATATATTTATCTAATGAAGATGATGAAACAGATTTTTGCATAAGAAAACATATAGGAGATAATTTATGTGGTTTAGAAAATAATGAAGAGTTTTTTAAAGCACTAGAATTATTAAAAAATAAAAATAAAGATATAGTAGATAAATTAAATATATGAAATTAATTTCTTTAAGTATTATTGCTTGCGAGTAATTAATTTTTGTAGTATCATTTAAGTAGAGTAAGAAAGTACTCAAAAAAATAAAAATTATATACGAAGGATTGAATTATATAACCAATCTCTCTCATAAGAACATTTGTTCGATATGGGGGGGGTTATACTTATATAATTTTTTTATATGGAAAAGAGATTTATATGAATAGAAATGTATTTAATAAG
>CANRDR010000051.1 GCA_947629425.1 uncultured Bacilli bacterium
CTTTTGCAAGTACTAATTTGCATTTTTTATCTCATATCCTTTACTTTCGTAATTTTTACACTTTATATATCCTTTATTTTTAAGTAAAATTCTATATTGCCATTTACAAATTCCAAAATAGATAAATTTTTGTTAGAATAATTACGACCCATATATATACCTCCATTCATAATTTTCTGAACAAAAATTATTCTAACACAAGGATATATGAGTTATTTATTTTCGGGATATCCAAATCAAAATTTATATTAAAACTGGATATCAATTTCAAAATGAACATTTTAAAAATAATCTATCTATAATCAAATATTATATGATATACTTATATATAGGTGAATTTATATGAAGATGTTAGAAATTACTAAAGAAAGATTCGATGAATTTCGTGAATCTAATCCTTATAATAATTATTGTCAAACTAGTAATTATGCTATGTTAATGGCAGAAACAGGTTTTGAATACTCATATGTAGGATATTTAGATAATGAAGATAATATACTAGCGGCTGGTATGTTTTTAATAAAAAAGATAAGTAATTTTTATTATGCATATTCACCAAAAGGTTTTATTATAAATTATAATGATGCAGATTTAGTAAAAAGGTTTGTTCACAATATATGTAAATATTTTAAAAGAAAAAAAATTATATTTTTAAAAATAAATCCAGAAATTAAAATTGCAACAATAGATTATAAAAATAATTATGAAAGAATTGAAAATGATAACAAAAATGTTTTAGATACTTTAAAATCATTAGGTTTTATGAAAAGAAAAGAAATAGAACCATTATCTTTATTACAACCTAAACTTGTAGCATTAGTTAATTTAAAAGATTATGATATAAATAAGTTAGACAAAAAAGTTAGATCTAATATAAAAAGAGGTATTAATAATGGTTTAGAAATAGAAGTATCAGATGCTAGTAAAATAGATATATTATATGAATTTATAAAAAATATGAAAGATAGATCTATAAATTATTATAGAAATGCATATAATTCTTTTAAAAAAGATAATTTAGTAGATTTATTATTAGTAAAAGTAGATTATGAAAAATTTTTAATAGCAGCTAAAAAAAGAGTTGAAGTTGAACAAGTTAAGAATGATGAATTAAATTTAAAATTACAAAATGATGCTAATGAAAAAAACTTAAATGAAAAAATGAATAGTGATAAAATATTGGAAGAATATAAACAAGATGTCGTAAGAGCTACAAACGGTTTAAAAAAAGAAAAAAGTACTTATATTGCGGGAGCAATAGTTATAAAATTTAATAAAAAAATATCTATATTTATAGCAGGTGTAGATAAAAATTATAATTATTTAAATCCTAATTACTTTTTACATCATAAAATTATGGAAATGTATAAAGATGATTATGATATATTAGACTTAAATGGCATTGCTAATGAATTTAATGAAGATTCTAAGTTTTCTCGTTTAAATAAGTTTAAAATGGGATTTAATCCAGAAATTATAGAATATATTGGTGAATTAGATATTATTATTAATAAATGGAAATTTAAAATATTAGAACAAAATAATTTATTATCTAATGAATTTACTAAGAAAAAAGATACTAAGTGAAAAGTATCTTTTATTTATTTCTATATCTATCTTTTGGATCTAATATTTTTTTTCTTAATCTTATTTTATCAGGAGTAATTTCTACTAATTCATCATCTTCAATAAATTCTAAAGCAGATTCTAAAGTAAATTCTTTTGGTGGTACTAATTGTATTGCATCATCACTTGATTTACTTCTAGTATTAGACATTTCTTTATTTTTACATGGATTGACATTTAAATCATTATCTCTATTATTTATACCAACAATCATACCAACATAAACATCTTCTTGTGGTCCTATTATAAGAGTACCTCTATCTTGTAAATTCCATAATGAATAACCTAAAGATTTTCCATTTTCCATTGAAACTAATACTCCGTTTTTTCTTGTAGTTAATTCTCCAACATATGGTTTATATTCATCAAAACTTCTAACCATAGTTCCTTCACCCTTAGTATTAGTTATAAACATTCCTCTATATCCTATTAGTCCACGTGTTGGTGCAGTAAATTCTAAATGAGTAAAATTATCATCATTAGTTTGCATACTTAATAGTATTCCTTTTCTTTCTTGTAAATCACTTATTATAGTACTTGCATAATCACTAGGACAATTTACTATAACTCTTTCAAAAGGTTCAGATTTTACTCCATTTATTTCTTTAAATAATACAGTTGGCTTAGAAACACTTAATTCATAACCTTCTCTTCTCATGTTTTCTAATAATACTGATAAATGTAATTCTCCTCTACCACTAACTTTAAATCCATCACTATTTTCTAATTCTTCAACAATTAAACCTACATTAGTTTCTAATTCTTTATCTAATCTTTCTTTTATATGTCTATTAGTTAAAAATTTACCACTTTGTCCTGCAAATGGACTATTATTTACTAAAAAATTCATAGATAATGTAGGCTTATCAATATGTATAGGTGGAAGTGGATCAACAACACCTAATTCACAAACAGTATCTCCAATAGTTATATTTGAACAACCTGCAATAGTAACTATATCTCCATAATATGCAATATCTTTTTCTATTCTTTTAATTCCTTCATTTACAAATAATTTGCTAACTTTAAAACTTGTTACGTTTCCTTCATTATTTACTAATGTAACTGTTTTCCCATTTTTTATTTTGCCTTTATTTATTCTTCCAATACCTAATCTTCCTATATAATCATCATAATCTAATTGACTTATTTGTAATTGTAAATTATCTGATTCATCACCTTTAAATGGCTCTACTTGTTTTAATATTGTATCTAATAGTGGACTAATATTATCTTCCATATTATCTAAGTCTAATGTAGCCTTACCTTCTTTTGCAATACCATAAACTATTGGAAAATCTAATTGTTCATCAGTTGCATTTAATTCACAAAATAAATCAAAAGTCATATTTACTACTTCTATTGGACGTGCATCTTTTTTATCTACTTTATTAATAAATAATATTGGTTTTAAATTTTGTTCTAAGGCTTTTTTTAAAACAAATCTTGTTTGTGGCATAGGACCTTCAGCACTATCTACAAGCAATATAACGGTATCAACAGTCTTTATAACTCTTTCTACTTCACTAGAAAAATCTGCATGTCCTGGTGTATCAACTATATTAATTTTATAATCTTTATATCTTATAGCACAGTTTTTAGAATAAATTGTTATTCCTCTTTCTCTTTCTAAATCATTAGAATCCATTACACAATCGACTACTGTTTCATTCTCTCTAAAAACACCATTTTGAGATAATAGTGCATCTACTAAAGTACTTTTACCAGCATCAACGTGTGCAACTACTGCTATATTTATTATTTTGTCCATAAAAAAACACTTCCTTTTTAAACGTCTAGATAATAATACAACAAATTATTTGTTTTTGCAAGAAAAACCGCATAAACCAATATAATATATTTTGACAAATAAAATATATTATATTATTATTTAAATAGAAATTAGTTAGGAGTATATATGGAAATATCATATAATATAGTATTTGCATATGCATTTATTAGTAGTAATAAAAGAATATTATCAATAAAACAAATACAAAAATATATAGATAAAATTAATTTTTTATTAAAAGAAAATTATTATATTAAAAATGATAATTCTTCTTTAGAGACTTTATTAAATAATTATAGTTTTATATTTAAAAGAAAAAACAATTACATATATTTAATTTCTACAAAAAATACTTTAATTAGATTCTTTTCTAGCGAATTAAGTGACGAATTAAAAAATACATTTTTAAATACTAATAAAATCAAAAAACTAAAAAAAAGATAATAGATTAAGTTGAAGTTGTAATATAAAAGTAGACAACTTCAAGATTAAGTACTATCTTTTATATGCAAATAATTGTCCCTCTTCTAATAATATTCTATTATTTACTTTATTAAAATCATTATAATTTACATTAAATAAAGATAATACATCATTTAAATTATCACCACTTCTTGTTAAATAGTAACTGTAACCACTTTTAGGTATTAATATTTCTTGATTTTCATAAATATAATCGTTCATATTTAGTCCATTTATTAAAGAGAGTAACTCAGGGTTTATATTATATTTTTTACTTATTGCATATAAAGTATCACCTTTTTTTATAGTATAAGTATCATATAACTCATTATTCATTAATATCACCTATATTAATATATTAAAAAAAATAAAAAAAGTTCTACTTTCCTATAGAACTTATTTTTTCTTTATTTGGATAAAGTTTTTTTGCTTCTATCATGTACATCGTTATTATCGATTCTATTTCATCCAACGATTTTTTTGATAAATTGGAAAAATGTATTACTTCTTTTACAGTATCGATTGTTATTTTTCCCCAAAATAATCCAGAAAAAACTTGTAAATCATTATACATTTCTGGAGTTACAGAATTTAATGTATATCCATATAATATATGATCTTGTCCAATTAGTATTCTTTTATTAGTTACACATAAAACTGCAGTATCAAATATATTTGTCCATCTATCATTTTTTTGACCAGCACAAGCATATAATACTTCTTCATCTGGATTTAAATGTTTACTAATAACATTACAATGTTTTTTTACTCTCCACATTACAGTATCAGGAAATCTTTTTTTAAATTCTAATACACATTTTAATACATTTTTCTTCAATTTTATCACTCACTTAACATTTCATTTTCTTTTAATGTTTCTATTAATGATGTTCTATCAACATAGCCTGCAATACAATCAATTACTTTACCTTTTTTAGTAAATACTGTTAAAGGTGTTCCAAATCCATCAGATAATTTAAATTCAGTACCTTGTTGATTACATTTAGCTGGAATAGTTAAATCCATATTAATAATTTTTTCATATTCTTCTTTATCATAAGAATCTGAATCAAAGAAATAAATATCTAAATTATATTTTTCAGCAACAGCATTATATACTGGTTTAAATAAATTGCAATAATAACAAGAATCTCTACCAAATACTGCCATTGTTACTTTATCGGATTTTACTAAATCTTTATATGCTTTATAATTTTCTGCAACTTTATAAGATTTTTCTTTATCACTAACTTCTCCTAAAAAGTATTTATTGATATCACTTTGTAAAGTTTCATATTCATCTTCTTTATAAGTCTTTTGAATATCTCCATCTATTACTACAGCATATTTTGTATCTTTATCAAATAGATCTTTAAAATCATTAGAATAACTAGAAGTATATACTTGATTTTCTATACCATATTGGTATGTTTCCATATCTTTATCTCTAACATCTATTAATTCTCTTTTTTGATCCTTTTCTACTTCACCTAAAGTTAGTATAAAAGTTTCTCCTTCATCTATTTTATCTAATACTTCATTAGAATCAATTTCAGCAATATTTTGCTTTTTAACATAATCTATTACTATAGGAATAAATAGTATTACAATTACTGCAATGAATATTAACCATCCATAGCTTTTCTTATCTTCTTCTTTTTTCATATTAACCTCCTACTTAATTGTATCAAATATATTAAAAATAGTCTAATAAATAATAAAAAAACTATATTTTTTTAATCAATATAGTCATTATTTTAAAATATTACCTTCTATATTTACAAATATTGGATAAGAATACCCACTATCATCACTATGAAATCCTTCTGTAACATAAATAATATTTTTATAATTTAGTTTTTTGCTAGTTAATTCTTTTGTTTCTATTTCTTCTATATTAGTTTCATATATTTCGCCACTTGTATTTATATAATATAAAGAATTCATACCAGCATTACCATTTTTAACAACAAACATACTTACTACATTATCATTAATTTTATAATTTTTATATTTATTTTTTTTATTATCACTTAAATAATTTAATATTAATTCTTTATTTTTATTAATTTCAACTGTATAAGAATAACCATAAATTTCATTATCTATTTTTATAAAATTATTATCAGTATCATTATAATTTTTTATATTATTCTCTAAATTATTTAAATATGCTTGATATAAACTATTATAGTCTAAAATAATATTAGTGTCTTTATCACAATTATTATCTTGTTTAACATTATTCTCTTCTTTTTTAAATAAAAATTTATCGCAAATTATAAAACTACCTAATCCTATACTTAAAATTGATAATATTATTATAATAGTATTTTTCATATAACACCTTCCTATTATTAATAATAACACAAAATTTTAAAAACTCAAATGATAATTCTTTAATCCTACATCATCTATACTTATTTCTATATACTCTTTACTAATATCTAAATAATTTTTAGTATTGGGATTATATATTTTATCATCAATAAAACCATAATTTACTAATTCTTTTAAATATATTTTTATATAATTATTTTTATTTAATTCATCATTATAATAATTACCATAGTTAGATTCTAAAAAAGAATCAGTAGCATTTGCAATATCAGTTCTAATACTTTCTGCTTGATCGGCATAAGTTGTTTTAAAAGCAGTACTAATCTTAGGCATTAAAACAATACCAATAATACTTAATATAGATATAACAGTTATTAATTCAATTATAGTAAATCCATTCTTTTTCATTATTAACCTCTAATATATAACATTCATCAAATATAATCCATTTGCAGGTACAGTTGTATAATTTATCTTTTTATTATTATTAACCATATCATATAAATCATTTAATGATATTTTATTATTTGATATAGATATTAATACACCAACTAAGTTTCTTACCATATATCTATAAAAACTTTTACCTATAAATGTAATTTTTACAATATTATCTTTTTTACTAACACTAATTTTATATATTTCACTATTATAATTATCTCTTTTACCACTAACAAATGCTTCATAATTATGTTTACCTATTAATATTTTAGAAGCTTTTCTAATTAAATTTATATTTAAATCTTTACAATAATTATATAAATATTTATCTTTTATAGGATCAAATTCTTTAGTATTTATTAAATATGTATATATTTTCTTTTTAACATTAAATCTTGCATGAAAATTACCATCAACATATTTACAGTTAGTTACATATATAGAATTTAGTATTAGTGAATTAATAGCATTCTTTAATCTTTTTGGTGGTATATTAATACTTAAATCAAAATGACATTTTTGTTTTATTGCATGTACTCCTTTATCAGTTCTTCCACTACCTTTGACTAATACTTCTTCTTTATTTATAATTGTTAAAGCATCTTCTAATTCTTTTTGTATTGTTTTTTCTTTATTTAATCTTTGAAATCCATAATATTGACTTCCATCATAAGATACAGTTATTAAATATCTCATTTAATACTCCTATAAATATCTTTTAAAAGTTCTTTATTATCAACAGTATAACTTAATTTTGCTTTTCTTTTATTAGCAAGTCTTATAAATTTAATAATTTCAGGATATTCTATTCTTATATTAGATTTATATATTTTATTAAATTCATCATTAAATACTATTTTATCTTTATCAAAAACAATTAATCTTTCACATAAACTATTTAAAAATACTAAATCATTACTAATAACAATTAATGTTTTATTATAATTTCTTTTTAAATAATTTATAATTAATTTTTTATATTTATAACTTAATCCTTTATCAAAATAGTCTAATACTAATATATTTTTAGGATTTAATATCATATAAACTAATAATACTAATTTAAATATACCACTACCTAAATTCTTTATTTTTCTATTTAATATAATTGGATTTATTTCTAATTCTTTAAATATTTCTAATATTCTATTATCTATTTTAAATTTATATCCATTTAAAAATCTTTTTACAGTCCATTCATCATCATAATCTATTCCATTAAATTCTATACCATAATTTATTAAATCTATCTTATCTTTATAAATTGCAGTAAATTTATCTTTAATAAATAGTTCATTATTTTTTTCTGTATACATTATTTCCATAATAAATCTACTAGCTCCTTATGTATTAAATGATTTTCTTTTATTAAACTGTATTCTTTTAATAAGTTATTAATATCATATATAAATGGTAAATTAAGACCTAATTCTTGAAATATAGTATTATTAGATAATACTTTTTCTGTTTTATCAAATAAGTATTTTTTGCCTTTATTAATAACTAATATTTTATCAAAATATATTAATTCTTCCATATCTGATGTTACATTAATTAATGTCATATTTTTTTCTTTTATATAATTTAATATTTTCATTTTTTTATCTTTATTTAAATAAGTTAATATATTATCTACACAAACTATATTAGGTATTATTATTAATAAAGATAATATTTTTATATAAAATCTTTCTTCTATATTCATATTTATTAATAAGTTATTTAATATATTTTCTAAATCAAAAAATTCTATAAAATTATTTAATCTATTATTTATTTCTTCTTTACTTATATTTAATTTATTTAAGTAATAACTTAATTCTTCTTTAGGTGTTTTTGTATTAAATAAAGTATCATTTAATATGCATATTATATTATTTTGTTTATATTCTAAACTATATTTATTTATATTAATATTATCTATATATATATCATTAGTTTTTATTTTACCTGATAGTTTTTTTAATATTAAAGTTTTCCCACTACCATTAGGTCCTATTATACTAATTAATTCTCCACTATTAATACTTATATCTAAATCTTTTAATTCTATTTTTTCCATAAACACCGCCTTTAGTTAATTGTATCAAATAGATTAAAGTAAATCTATAACTTATTTTAAAAATAGATTATATTTTTTATAAAATAATATAAAAAAATGAAATTCTATTAAGAAAATCATTCTATTATATATGGAGTTGATTTTAATCCATTACCTGATTTTATTTTTATATTATTATTTAGTACTATAGACGGTCTAATTGATCCGCCAACATAATTAATAGCACTAACATTTAAACTTCCATCACTACAAAGATAAAAAGCATAATCAATATCTAAATCACGATATGATGGAGTTAATAACCACCAATAAAAATTAGTATTTTTTAAATAATGACTATAATTTGCACCATTCCAAGTACTTCCTGCAAACACTATTTCATCTGCGGTTAATAAACCTCCAAAGTCATTAATTTTTTTGTCATTCTTTCCATTACATTTTAATGAAGAGTTTCGTGTTTCTCCATATCCTATTATCCTTTTTCTTGATTCAGAATACACTCCATCATTATAATTATTTGATGGTACTCCATCATAATCATACCAATCTGTAGAATTTCCTAAGCACCAAGCATCTTCTTTTAATTTAGATTTGTCACTTAATGTATTTACCCAGTCATTTATCTTTTTTTTAACGCCCTCTTCTCCTTTTAAAGTTCCATCCACATTATTTTCATAATCAAACATATAACTATTAATGTCACCTGATTTATATCCATATGGTCCATTATCAATTCTTGCATTAGTAGAATTATCTTGTGTATTTTCATTACAAACTGTATTATTATCTTCTAATATTAATTTAATACTTCCATCACCTTGTATTCTTACTATTTTAAAACATTTATTTGAAAAATTTATATAATTATCATTAACATTACCCCTAAAGTAATAAGATGCTCCGTTATCATCTTCTGTTATACTAAGTGTTCTCTCATCTTCTTTACTTATTTCTTGTGCTGGTACTGTTTCTGGTACTGGTGATAATTTTGTTGTATTATTTGTTTCTTTTTTATCTCTTACATCTTGTGCATTCTTTACTATTGCATATGCAAGTGTACCACTCTCAAATGGATTTTCATCTATCTTGTATGCATTATTTTTTGTTCCATCTCCACTTAGTAATTTTATATCTTTCTTTAGTACTATGGATGGTCTTAAATATATAGATTTTGTACAATCTAATTCAATAATTGAACCCATTCCAGCATAATTCCACCAATCAGCATTTTCATTATTTTCACCCGCTACAAAAAATGGATGTATAGTATTACTTATTATTTTA
>CANRDR010000052.1 GCA_947629425.1 uncultured Bacilli bacterium
GTGAAGAAAGATTTTTTACTTATTCTAACGAAAAAGGAAACAAAAATGAACTTGTGTCATTTGAACAAGGAAACAGGTAGAGGACTTCCTGATATATCATTAATACAACCATTATGTAAAGAATTAGATATTACTATTAATGAATTATTAAGTGGAGAAAAAATAAAAAAGGAAGAATATCAAAAAAAATCAGAAGATAATATTATAAATACTCTTGATTATTCTAAAAAAAGAATAAAACGTATTAAAATTATTACTATATTTATAATCACTTTAATTATTTTAATATTATTTACAATTTTCATAATAGATGTGAAAAGAATGAAAGATAATAAACCAGTTATATTTAGTACATGGGGTTTTAAATATGTACCACCAATTAATATAGAAGAAAATAAAATATATTTAAAAATAAAAGAATATATTGTAGAAAAAGGTGATAATGAAATAAAATATCACGATAATGCAAAAACATTTACAAGTATGAGAGTATATTTATTAGAAGAAAAAGAAACATATTATTATGTATATGCTTGGGTAATGGAAGCAAGTTATTATTTAGAAAACAATGTAATATTAAAAGATAGTGCTTCATCTATACCATATAAATTTAAAGTAGAAAAAATAAATAACGAATATAAAGTTATTGATTCAAGAATACCAAGAGATGGAACTTTATATCAAGAAGATATGAAAAATATTTTTCCTAAAAGTGTTAGAGATGATATGGAAAAATGTCAAATAGATGGAACAATAGAAAAATTAGAAATAGAAGTAGAAGAACAAGCAAAATTATATTTTCATAAGTAAGTAAAGTTTATAAAAAGATACAAAGATTTAATTTTGTATTTTTTATATTTATTTTATATAATATAGTTACTTATAAATAATAACATAATGATTGTTTTATGAACAATGAACAAAATATATATATAAATAAATGAGGGTATTTATGAAAAATAGAAAAATAGGGTTAATAGCAATAGTATTAATATTTATAATTTTTTTAACTTTTATAATAATAAATAAAAAAGATTTTGATAAAAATGTAAAAAGTACTAATTCTATTGATACTAATATAAATAATAAAGAAAAGGAAGATAATATGGATAGCATTACTAATATAAAAATATTAATAAATGGAAAAGAATATAATGCAATATTAGAAAATAATGATACTACAAAAGCTTTTATAAATAAATTACCACAAGAATTTAATATGCAAGACTTAAATGAAAATGAAAAGTATGTATATATGCAATATTCATTACCTACAAATTCAAAAAATCCTAATCATATTAATAAAGGAGATATAATGTTATATGGTGATAATTGTTTAGTTATTTTTTATAAGTCATTTGATACTAATTATACTTATACTAAAATAGGATATATCGAAAATATAGATGATTTAGGAAAAGATAATGTGACTGTAAAATTAGAAAAATAATAAAGATTTTTTAATAAGAATTTAGTATAATTATTCTAAGGAGGAATTTAATTTGAAAGAATTATTTAAAAGAACTACAAATTCAATAATTATATCATCTATTCTTGCTTGTGTTGTAGGATTTATATTAATAATTAATCCAACTATGTCAATTAAAACAATGGGTATTATTGCTGCTATATATATTATATTACATGGTTTAACTTTAATTATTATAGATATAAAAGCAACTAAATATTATATTCCATTTGATGGTATATTACCTGGTATTTTATCAATTATAATAGGCGTAATTCTTATTTTAAAACCAAATATACTATCAATTGTATTTGTTGTTTCTGTGGGTATATGGATTGCGTTATCTAGTATTAATTCTATAAAAATGTCTTTAATTTTAAAAAATGAAGATGCTCCATGGTTTTTATTGTTACTATTAGGCATTATTGACTTAATATTAGGAATAATTGTTGTATTTAATCCTTTTGAAGCATCAATTTCTATAGCAGTATTTATAGGTATAATGCTTATAATTCATTCTATTGTAGATATAATAGATATGATAGTTATTAAAAGAGATGTTAAAAAGATTAGTAGTATTTTTGAAAGAAAATTAAAATAATTAAAACACCCGATAAGGTGTTTTATTTTGGATTAAACTATAATTTAATTATTATCATCTAAACAAGATTCTATCATACTAATAACTACATTATTAAATGATGTATTATTTTCTTTAGCAATTTCTTCTATTTTTTTAATTAAATCATCTTTTATATATAAAGTTTTATAAGTAGCAGATACTTTTTCTTTTGTCTTTTTTAAAACAAATTTCATATAATCACCTATATATATTATTTTAATTTATTGTTAAATTAAAATATAAATTAGAAATTTCTAATGTATTTTTACAATTTAAATGTTATAATTATTTTAATAGGAGTAAATTAATGAATAATATTATATTAATATGTTTAATTATATCTTTATTAATGGTATTTTTAATAATTATGACTTTATTAAATGATAATGATTTAGAAACTAATTATTATGATTACATTATTAAATATAGAGAAGACTATGAAAAATATATAATAATGTTAAAAAAACAGAAAAAAATAATATTAAAAAAGAAATTAGAATTAATATTTTTAAAAATATTATATTTATTAAAGTGGTGATACTAATGAATTTTATATTTATTATAGAAATAATATTTTTTATATTATGTTTTATTATGAGTATTATATTATTAATAATAAACTTAAAAAAAGATGATAACACAGATTATTATAAATTAATAAATATTTATAATAATCAATTAGAAAATGCTATTAAAAAATTAAAAAATGGTAATAAAAAAATTGATAATATAGAAGTTAATATAAGAAAATATAAAAAATATTTAGGTTTAAAAAATAAATAAGATTATATAAGAAGTAAGAAATATAATCTTTTTTAAATATAAAGAATAAATTAAGTAAAGATTTGTTATAAATTTGATAATTTAAAACATTATAAGAATTGTTTGTTTTTAATATTCTTTTGTGATATTATAACTTTCAAAAAGGAATAAATATATGGATAAAGAATCATTAGAATTAATTGAAAAAAAATTAAACATATTAGATAAAATAAAATTAAAAAAATTTTTAAACAATATATCTAATAAAGATATTGATTCAATAAAAACATTTTTGAATGAATATTATCACATAAAAAATTTATCATATAATTTTTATAATATGTTCATTTATCATGTCTGTAATAATTATAATAAATTATTTAATATTTTAAAAACTAAAAATATTTATGACTTAATTGATTATTTAAAAAATAATGAAAAGATTAAAAATATAGAAAATATTTTAAATTATGAAGATTATTTTGAATTACCTAATAATAAAATTAAAATTATATATAATTTATTAAAAAATATAAATTTAAAACAAGACGAATTAACTATTAAAAAATTAATCATAAATGAACCTAATTGGTTACTTAGAAAAGATGCTCTTCATTCAGAAAATGAATTAAAAATAATATCAATAAAAATGTATTTATCAGTAGGTTTAGAAAATGCAATAGATATATTAAAAGAGAATTATGGAAAAATAGATTATGAAATAATTTATTATTTATTTAATAATTTAGATATAAAAAATAGGAATATTAAAAGTAATATAATATTTAATGATTTTCTATTTAATAATAAAAAAGAGCCTTATAATAATATGAAATTGATGTTGGAAGGAAATCTATTAAAATTATTTTTAAATTTTGATTATTTTTATAACAACATAAATTATTTTGTTAAACAATTAGGAATTAAACTTAATAGAAATAAAGTTGAAATTCTTTTAAACGAGAAATTTACTGCTCCTATAATAGAAAATCCAGAAATAAATGGAATAATATTAGATGATATGATATCTTCATACTATCATAAATATAATATTAAAGATAATAAAGAAGATATAATCAACAAAAATATAAATATATATAATTCAAAATTAAAATTAAAAACAAAATCATCTATTATTAATTGTAAAATTCCTATTATAGATAATTTTATTTTTGAATTGATACCATTAAATGATCCAAGAAACTTAGTTATGGGATATCGTGCTGGCAATTGTTTTAGAATAAATGGTGATGCATCAATTTTATTTAATAATTTTTTAACTAATCCACATATGCGTATTTTATCCATATCTACAGAAAAATATAAAGATTTTGGTATGTTATTATTGATGCGTAATGGAAATGTTTTAATAGCGCAAGGAATAGAATTAAGTAATAGAGTTTCAAAAGATATAAAAAAAGAACAATTATATAATGCTACTAAATTAGCAGTTAAATATATAATGGAATGTACTAATAAAGAAAATGATGAAATAGTTGCAACAATTATTGGTTTATCAAATAATAATACAATTCCATTTAATAATAATATATTACCTTTTATAATAAATCCTATATTAAATGAAAATTTTCACTTTTATAATGGTATTTATAATTATCAAGCATTATTAAATTTAAAAGAAGGAAAAACATTAAATGATATAAAATTATTTATACCAAATAAGTTTTATAATGATAATAACAAAAAGTATGTAAGAAATTTATCTAATCAAACAATAAAATCTCCAGAAATGGAAAAAATATTAATTTCTTTAAGATATGCTAGATTTAAAACAAAACCAATAGATGATTCAATAAATTATTATAATAATTTAATAGATAAAAAAGAGATATATACTATTTGCACTGTAGATTGGTATATTACTATATATGAAGATAATACAATAGATACATATATAAATTCAAAAAATCCGGAAGTTATTAAAGAATATAATCAAGAATTAAATAAAATAAAAACATTAAATAATAATCAATATAAATATGTAAAAAGTCATAATAATATACTGAATGAAGATTTATATTAATTATAAAGAATAAATATTATAGAAGATTAAATATATTTATTATATAATTAATATAGAAAGAAGGAATTAATATGTGTACAGCAATAACATATAATACAAAAGATCATTATTTTGGAAGAAATTTAGATTTAGAATATTCTTATAATGAAACAGTTACAATAACTCCAAGAAATTATAAATTTAAATTTAGAAATGTGAGTGATATAGATAAACATTATGCAATAATAGGAATGTCTACTGTAGTAGATAATTATCCATTATATTATGATGCAACAAATGAATTAGGATTATCTATGGCAGGATTAAATTTTCCAAAAAATGCATCATATAAAGAAATAAAAGATGATAAAGATAATATAGCACCTTTTGAATTTATTCCATTTATATTATCTCAATGTGCTAATTTAGAAGAAGCAAAAGAAATGCTTTCTAAAATAAACATTGCAAAAATTGATTTTAGTGAACAATTTCCAGTATCACCACTACATTGGATTATATCTGATAAAGAAAATTCAATTACTGTTGAAAGTGTTGATGATGGATTAAAAATATATGATAATCCAGTAGGAGTTTTAACAAATAATCCTACATTTGAAATACATATGTTTAATTTAAATAATTATATGAATTTATCAATAGAACCACCAGAAAATAATTTTTCTAAAAAATTAAATTTAGAAACTTATAGTCGTGGTATGGGAGCATTAGGTTTGCCAGGCGATTTGTCTTCTTTATCAAGATTTGTTAAAGCAACATTTACAAAAATGAATTCTATTTCTGGTGATAGCGAATCAGAAAGTATTAGTCAATTCTTTCATATTTTGGGCTCTGTTGATCAACAAAGAGGATGTGTTCATATGGGAGATAATAAATTTGAAATAACTATTTATAGTTCATGTTGTAATATGGATAAAGGTATATACTATTATACAACTTATGAAAATAGTCAAATAACAGGTGTAGATATGCATAAAGAAAATTTAGATGGTACTGATTTAATAAATTATAAATTAATAGAAGGCCAACAAATAAATATGCAAAATTAAGGAGATAAAATGTACGATATTATAATTATAGGAGCAGGGCCAGCAGGCTTAACTAGTGCTTTATATGCTTTACGTGCTAATAAAAAAGTACTTATTTTAGAATCCAAAAGTTATGGTGGACAAATAATAAATGCAAAAGAAATTGAAAATTATCCTGGTATAAAAAAAATAAGTGGAATTGATTTTGCTACTAATTTATATAATCAAGTAATTGATTTAGGTGGAAAAATATTATATGAAACTGTAAATAATGTAAGTAAAGAAAAAATAGTTACTACTAATAAGAATAAATATGAAGCAAAATGTATTATAATTGCAACAGGTGTACAAAATAGAAAATTAAATATAAATAACGAAGAAAAATTTATTGGAAAAGGTTTATCTTATTGTGCAACTTGTGATGGAAATTTTTATAAAGGAAAAACAGTTGCAGTAGTAGGTGGTGGTAATACTGCTATAGAAGATGCTATTTATTTATCAGATATTGCAAGTATTGTATATGTAATTCATAGAAGAGATGAATTTAGTGCTGAAAAAAAATTAATAAATGAATTAAAGAATAAAAAAAATGTAAAATTTATAATGAATTCTAATATTTTAAAATTAAATGGTAATGATTATTTAGAAAGTATTGATTTAAAAGATAATAAAAATACAATAACTAATTTAAAATTAGATGGATTATTTATTGCAATAGGACATGTTCCTAATAATATCATGTTTAAAGATATAGTAGATTTAGATGAATATGGATATATAATTGCAAAAAATGAAGTTTGTACTAAAGTAGATGGAATTTACGTTGCAGGAGATGCAAGAGTTAAAAATTTAAGACAACTCACTACTGCAGTATCAGATGGTTCTATTGCTGCTGTAGAAGCAATAAAAAGAATCAATATGAATAATTAAAAAATAGTAAATATTTACAGTCTAAAATATGTAAATATTTATTATTTTACGATATGATTACTATTTATTAAAATGGCGTATCTTAGGCAAAAAATAATATCAAAAAGTTATAAAAAATATATAAAAAAAATTAAATTTCAAAAAAGCGAAAAATGTTGCAATTGCAACACATACTCTTATTTTCATTTGCTATAATGTGAGTATCATATGGAGGTAAAAAAGTTATGAAAATAATAAAAAGAGATGGTAAATTTGTAGATTATGAACCAGAAAAAATACAAAATGCAATTGAGAAAGCTAATGCTGAAGTAGATGAAGAAGAAAGAGTATCTGACGTTCAAATTAAAAACATAATTAAGTATATTGAAAACATGAAAAAGAAAAGAATGTTAGTTGAAGATATACAAGATATCATTGAAAAAAGAATTATGGCATTAGGTAAATATGAACTTGCTAAAAAATATATTACTTATAGATATAAAAGAGAATTAGTTAGAAAAAGCAATACTACTGATAGAACAATAAAAGAATTAATTGATGGTGAATCAGAATATTGGAATACTGAAAATTCTAATAAAAATGCTAAGATAGTTACGGTTCAAAGAGATTATTTAGCAGGTATTACTAGTACTGATATAACAAGAAGATTTTTATTACCAGATGATATAGTTAGTGCACATGATAGTGGTATAATACATTTTCATGATGCTGATTATTTCGCACAAAATGCATTACATAACTGTGATTTAATAAATTTAGATGATATGTTACAAAATGGTACAAACATAAATGGAGTAATGATTGAAAAACCACATAGATTCTTAACTGCTATGACTATAGCAACTCAATTAATTACTGCAGTATCATCAAGCCAATATGGTGGATGTACTATTTCATTAACACATCTAGCACCTTTTGTAAGAGACAGCTATAATAAATATTTAGATAAATATAAAAAGAGAAAATTTAAAAAAGAAGATTGTGAAAAATATGCTAAAGAAGATTTAAAAAAGGAAATAGTTGATGGTGTACAAACATTCCAATATCAAATCAATTCTATGACTACAACAAATGGTCAAGCACCTTTCTTAAGTGTAAATATGTATTTAGGTGAAACTGAAGAATATAAAGAAGAACTTGCTATGATTATTGAAGAAGTTTTAAAACAAAGAATTGAAGGTATGAAAAATGAAAAAGGTGTATTTATTACACCAGCATTTCCAAAACTTCTATATGTACTTGAAGAAGATAATATTAAAAAAGGTAGCAAATATTATTATTTAACAGAACTTGCTGCAAAATGTACTGCAAAGAGAATGGTACCGGATTATATTTCAGAAAAAGTAATGAAAGAATTAAAAATAAATGAATATGGTGTTGGAGAATGTTATCCTTGTATGGGTTGTCGTAGTTTCTTAACACCAGATAGATCTATATCATTAGGAAATATTGCAAAGGCAAAAAATTATGTTGAAGGTAAAGGAAAATATTATGGTAGATTTAATCAAGGTGTAGTAACACTTAATTTACCAGATGTAGCATTATCCAGCGAAAAAGATATGGATAGATTCTATGAAATATTAGATGAGAGATTAGAATTATGTCATAGGGCTTTAAAAATAAGACATGAAAGATTAAGTCATGCAACAAGTGATATTGCACCTATTTTATGGCAACATGGGGCACTAGCAAGATTAGAAAAAGGTGAATCAATTCATGAACTATTACATCATGGATATTCTACAATATCTTTAGGATATGCAGGACTTTATGAATGTGTTAAATATATGACAGGACATTCACATACTGATGGTGGAAAAGGACATGATTTCGCAATAGATGTTATGGAAAGATTAAATGCAGCTTGTAAAAAATGGAAAGAGGAAGAAGATATTGATTATTCAGTATATGGAACACCTATCGAGTCAACTACTTATAAATTTGCTAAAAATTTAAGAGATAGATTTGGTATTATAAAAGGTATAACTGATAGAGATTATATAACTAATTCATATCATGTTCCTGTATTTGAAGAAATAGATGCATTTGAAAAATTAAAATTAGAAAGTGAATTCCAAAAATTATCACCAGGCGGTGCTATATCTTATATAGAAACTCCTAATATGCAAAACAATATAGATGCTGTATTAGAAATAATTAAATTTATATATGATAATATAATGTATGCAGAATTAAATACAAAAAGTGATTATTGTCAAGCATGCGGATACGATGGAGAAATACTTCTAGATGATAATTTAGAATGGTATTGTCCAAATTGTGGAAATAGAAATCATGATACATTAAATGTCGCTAGAAGAACTTGTGGATATATTGGAACAAACTTCTGGAATAAGGGTAGAACTCAAGAAATAAAAGAAAGAGTATTACACGTAGATAATAAAGAAGATAAAAAAACTAGTAAAAAATAAAGAAGTGATTTATATGCGTTATAACTTAATTAGAAAAATGGATATTGCAGACGGGCCAGGATTAAGAGTTTCTATATTCTTACAAGGATGTGATTTTCATTGTAAAAATTGTTTCAATCAAGAAACATGGACTTTTGATAAGGGTGAAGAATTTACTCAAGAAACAATAGATAGGGTAATAGAATTATGTGATAATCCACATATTAGAGGATTATCAATATTAGGTGGAGAACCATTACATCCTAGAAATATAGAAGGAACTATTGAATTATCAAAACAATTTAAAGAGCATTATCCAAATAAGGATTTATGGATATGGTCTGGATACTTATATGAAAATATAATTAATAAAGAAATACTTAATTATGTAGATGTATTAGTAGATGGACAATATAAAGATGAATTACATGATTTTAGATTAAAATATTGTGGTTCATCTAATCAAAGAGTTATAGACGTAAAAAAATCTTTAAAAAATAATAAAGTTTGTTTATTAAAAGAATAAGAAGATAATCTGTTTAAATAGCAGATTCTTTTTTTGATACTTGAAAGTAATAAATATTTGTAGTAATATTTAAGTAGAGTAAAAAATACTCAATAAGAAAAATAAAAAATTATATACGAAGGATTGAATTATATAACCAATCTCTCTCATAGAAACATTTGTTCGCATGGGGGGGGTTATAC
>CANRDR010000053.1 GCA_947629425.1 uncultured Bacilli bacterium
AAATGTTTCTATGAGAGAGATTGGTTATATAATTCAATCCTTCGTATATAATTTTATTTTTTTGAGTACTTCTACTCTATTTACATTATACTTTAAAATTTATGTTTTAACAAGATATAATATTTTGTGTTAAACCTTTTTGAAAATGTCAGTATAAGATTTTGTATTTTTATTCTATAGAACGAATTTTTTGATTTTTTCGTTCTAATTTTTTTTATAGAACGAATTTTTCGATTTTTTCGTTCTATAATTTTCTATAGAACGAATTTTTTAACTTTTTCGTTCTAAATTATTATTTTTTATTTATACTTTTTTTCTTTTATGTTTCTTTCTAGTTATAAACATTATTAATATACTAAATATTAATATACATAAAAGAATAATTACATTTTTATAATCTATTGGTTTTTTTACAATATTATCTTTATTAAAATAAACTTCTTCTTTACCTAATAATGTATCATTTAAATATACATAAATATTACCTAATAAAGTATTTTCTTTAGTATTTTTTTTAATATCAACTATTCCATCATAATATATTTTTAAATAATTTAAATCTATATCATTATTTAAATAATAATATAATTCTTTATTGCTTCTTATTTCATAATCTATATTTTTATTATATTTTATATTATCTATTAATTTATTTTTTTCTAATATTAATTTATTAGAATAATTATCATAAAAATAATTTAATATATTCATTTGATCTTTTATATTAGGTAAACTTTTTACATCATCCATTGCATTTAATGTAATTAATATTAATTCATTATTATTTAATTTAGATAAACTAGATAAAGACATACCGCTAGGTGTAGTAAAACCTGATTTACTTCCTATTAATTCAATATTATTTTTATTTTCTATATTATTTTTTATAATACTTTTATTAACATTATTATTTATTGTTTTATCTATTGATTTAATATAATATTCATCTTTAGTATAAATATCATAAAATTTTTTATTATCTAATGCGTAATTAAGTAATGTTTTTATATCATTAGCAGTAGAATAATTATCATTATCTTTACCTATTGGATTAGAAAAATGTGTATTAATCATATTTAGTTTATGAGCAAGTTCATTCATTTTATCAATAAATTTATTATAATCATTAAATACGTTATTAGAAAGTGCTAATGCACTATCAGCAGCACTAACCATAATAGTACTATATAATAAATCATTATAAGTTAAAGTATCTCCTACTTTTAAATTTAATTTAGTATAATCTTCAATATCTTTTATATCATTATTAGTTATAGTAATTTCTTCATCAAAACTTTTTATATTTTCTAAAGATACTAATACAGTCATTATTTTAGTAATACTTGCTATCTTAGTAACATTATCAGGATTTTTACTATATAATACTTCATTAGTATCTCTATTATATAAAACTGCACTCAAACTATCTATTTCTAATTCTAAAGAAAAACAATTTAGTGGAAATATTAGAAGTAATATTAATATAATTAATTTTTTCATATTTAACCTCACAAACTAATTGGATTATTATCTATTTCTAAATATATATCTTTTTTTCCAATATATAAATTATCTATAAATTTAATAGCATCAAATAATAAATTATCAAATCTATATTTAATTATTATTTGAAATCTATAAATATTATTAATTTTAAATATATTAGATGTACTAGGTCCTAATATAATACTTGTTTTATCTATATGATTTTTTAAATAATCCACTATTTTATTAGAATTATTTAATGAAATATCATAATCTTTACTACATACTTTTATACTTAATAAATAATAATATGGTGGATATTTTAATTTTTTTCTTATAAGCATTTCAGTATTATATAAATTAATATAATCATTATTTTTAATAAAGTCAAATATTTTATTATCTGGATTAAATGTTTGTATTATTACACTACTATCTATTCCACTTCTTCCAGCCCTACCACTAACTTGATTTAGCAAACTAAATGTTCTTTCATTACTTCTAAAATCAGGTATATTTAATGATTCATCTGCATTTATAACACCTACTAAACTTATTTTAGGAAAATCTAATCCTTTAGATATCATTTGTGTTCCTATAATTATATCTACTTCTTCATTTTCTATCATTTTTATATATTTTTCATGACTATTTTTTTTAGTCGTTGTATCTCTATCCATTCTAATTATTCTAGCTGTTGGAAATAGTTTTTTTGTTTCTTCTTCTATTTTTTCAGTACCTAATCCGTAACTGGTAATTGCATGTTCTTTACAATTAGGACAAAATTCATCTAATATTTTTGTATATCCACAATAGTGACATCTTAAACTATTAGTTGATTTATGATAAGTCAATGTTATTTCACAATGAGGACATTTATAAGTATATCCACAGCTTTGACAACTGACAATTGTAGAAAAACCTCTTCTATTAAGTAAAATCATTGTTTGTTCATGTTTTTTTAATGTTTCAATTATTTTTGATTTTAATAAATCACTATATATTGTATTTCTTTTTTTCATTTCTTCTTTCATGTCAACTATTTCTACAACTGGTAAATTATAGTTGCCTATTCTTTTATCTAATCTTAGTAATTTATATACACCTTTTTGTGCACGAGCAAATGATTCTAATGTAGGAGTTGCACTACCTAATATTAATGGACAATTATTATAACTACTTCTCCATTTTGCAATATCTATTGCATTATATCTAGGATTTGTTTCTTGTTTATATGTACTTGAATGTTCTTCATCAATAATAATTAAACCTAAATTTTTAAGTGGAGCAAATATAGCACTACGAGTTCCCACAACTAAAGATACCTCTTCCTTAGCTATTTTTGTATATTCATCGTATTTTTCTCCATCACTTAATCTACTATGAAGTATCGCAACAGATTCACCAAAACTTTTATAAAGTCTTTCTACCATTTGATGTGTTAAACTTATTTCTGGTACTAACATAATTGCAGTTTTTTTATTATTTATAACTTTTTTTATTAAATCTATATATACTATAGTTTTTCCACTTCCTGTAACACCATATAATAAATATGTGTTAGATGCATTTAATTCTATATTATTTACAACATTTAATTGTTCATTTGTTAATTTATAAGTTACTTTACTTAAATCATTATTATTTAATCTATATAATCTTTCTTTAGTTATTTTAATTAAATCTTTATCTAATAATATTTTATAAGAAGAACTTATATCACTTTTTTTTAATTTTTTATTTATTAATAATAATTTTAAAATATTTATTTGAGATGTACATCTTTTATTATTATTTATATAATCTAATATTTCTTCATTTGTTTTATTTAATTCTATATATTCTATATATTTATCATAATTATTACTTTTATTTACTTTTAAACTTGTAGGTAACATAGTTTGATATGATTTCATTAGAGAACATAATGTTATATCTTTTAAATAATAACCTAATTTAATTAATTCTTCATTTAATTTTAATTCACTATTTAAAACATCTATTATTTCTAATGTATTTTCATAATCAGTAGTATCTTTTATATTTAATACTATTCCATTTACTATTTTATTATTAAATTTTACTTTTACTTTATTACCTATTTCTATAGATAAGTTAGTAGGTATTTTATAAGTAAATGTTTTATCTAATTCTTTTTTTGTATATTGAATTAATACATCTGCATACATAAGTAACCTCCTAACTATATAATTATATCATGTAAATTAAATTATTTCTTAGATTTTAATTCATATATTGAAAATGATAACAACATAGGAAGTGTTACTACTAATGGTAACATATAACGAATTAATACTGTAGGTGAAACAATACAAGAAAGTATGACTCCATATAATAATCCACTATATGATAATAGTTTATATTGCTTCTTATATAATAAATAGAAAAACATTATAATAAATATCCAATTATAAAAACCTGGAGAATATAAACTACTTAATAAAGGTAAACTTATAAATATTTTTGCAATATTTTCTAAAATACTTCTCATATTTTCTAATTTATTAAAATGTATATTAAAATATCCATTATTAACTGTTTTATTATCTGTAAGAAAATAAGTACCTAAATATTCATTCTTAAAATCTTTTATATCAGGATAATAATATCCATATATATTATTAAATGTAGCATCAAAATATATTAATGGATGTTTTTTAAATAAAATAAACCATAATTTAATATATTCTTTTATTTTTTTTCTATTAAGTCTAGTATTATATACTAATCCATCAGCATTAGTAGGATTATATATATTTTTTATTTCATTAATTTTTCTCATAAATGTATATTCTATTAGTTCTTTACTATCTTTATCTATATCAAATTCATAATATACAACATATCTACCTATTTGTTGTAAAGGAATAGATAATGCATGTCTTAATTTAGCCTTTTCTATATTATTTTGGGGTAAGAATATATTTTTATAATATATATTAAAAGAAAATAAAGATAATAAAATAATAATTAAACTTACAAAATTAAATTTATTTTTTCTATTATATATAATTAATAATATTAAAGATATTATAGATACATAAAAACCAGTTTGTCTTAAAATAAATAATAATAAATACATAATTAATAATATAATAAATACTTTTAATTTATTATCTTTTAAGATTTCTAAATGATAATATTGATACATAAATATAAATAATATTATTAAATAGTATAAAGTATCTTTAACATATGTTATAGAATATATAGATAATAATGGAAATAAAGAATAGAATAAAAATATAAATATTCTTAAAATTATTGGAGTATTTAATTTATTTAATATTTTAATAGAATATCCATAAACTAAAGCATTAATAATTATTTGTATAAAAATATATATAAATATACCAAAATTATCATTAAATATTAGTTTACCTAAATCCATTAATTTTCCCATAAACATTGTTAATATTGCTGGATGCTGATCAGTAAATTTTGTTATACCATAATAAAAATCTAATTGCCAAAATCCATCATAAGTTACTACACCAGGATAAAAGCATATTAAATATATTAAACTAATTATTAAAGTAAATATAAACATAGATAGAAATGGATGTTTATTAAATATAAAATTTATTAATTTATTATTTTTTTTATTCTTTATTTTTAATTTATCTAAAATTATATATAATTTATTAATATAAATATTTATAACTATTATATAAGTTATTAAACTTATTATAAAATAAATTAAATAATATATATTTGATAATAAAGTAATACTACCAATACTATTATATATTTTACCTATTGCTATACTAAATGATAAGAAAAGTGATGTTAATAAAGAATACTTACTTTTTACTTTATCAATTGATTTATATAAAGAGTAAAATAATAAACAAGTAAATATTGCATAAAAAATACCATATGAATCTAAACTATTAAGAAAAGTATTAAAATTATTTATATTATTTATATCTAATTTTAAACATATAATAAATAAAATAGAAATTAAAAAACAAAATATCTTTTTCATAATTTAAATTTCAACTTTACCTTTATAGATACGTAAATCAATAGGTCTTCCTAATTTTAAAGGATTATAAACATATACAAAATCTTTATTTGAAATTTCATTAGTAATTCTAAAATTTTCATCATAATTACATATAGATAAACTTTTATCTACAATATTATTTAAATTTAATTTCTTTTTAAATAAACCTTTTTCTTTAACTATTAATAAACTCCCCATAAATGTTCTCCTTTAATTATTTTAAGTATAACATAAAAAGAAAAAACCTAAAATAGGTTTTATTGTTAAGATGGTGTCCACGAAGCGACTCGAACGCTTGACCGTACGCTTAGAAGGCGTATGCTCTATCCAACTGAGCTACGTAGACGTAATTCAAGTGACAAAATGATTATATAACAAATAAATTATAAATTCAATAATTTTTTAAATAAAATTATAAATTTAAGTTAAAAAATATAAGTAAATACGTTATTAGTTTAATATATTTTATAAAAATTATACAAAAAAGCATCTATTTGATGCTATTTAAAATACTTTCTATTTCCTCTTTACTTTTAAAACCTATAAATTTATTAACTAAAGAGCCATCTTTATAAATAAATACTGTAGGTATACTCATTATTCCATTTTTAGTAGCAAGTTCTTGATGTGTATCAGTATTAACTTTAATAATATTTAAGTTTTCTATATTTTCTAATACTGTTCCTAACATCTTACATGGACCACACCAATCAGCATAAAAATCAACTAAAGTAATACCATCTTTTACTAAATCATCTAATATTTCATCTTTTAAATATTTTATCATTGTGCCTCTCCTTTATATTTTTCTATAATATCATTAACTCCTTCTATAGATAACTTATTTTTTTCAACTAATGTCTTTGCTGTATCATAACTTAATATATCATATTTCATTAATACATCAACACTTTCTAAATTAGCTTGTGTTACATTATTTTTATTTTTTAAAATAATATCATATATTTCATTACCACTACTTACTAAATTATTTGCAACATTACTAACTATTGGTGTTTCTTTTAAAATTTTCATACCATATTTGCTTTCCATTACATATGGAGTTAATCTATTAACTACGCTTGCTATATATAACAATATAAAAGAATATAATATTCCTTCACCAATTCCAACTATTGCACCTATTATTTTACTAGGCAAATTTAAAAATATTGAAATTTGAAATAAATGATTTACAAAAAATGATAATCTTTTAATAAATGTAAATACAATTCCTAAAACTATTACTGCTAATCCATATGCAATCGCTTCATAAAATAGTATATTTGCAACTGTTATACCTGTAAATATACCACCAAAATTTAAAAATGGTAAATTTTTAAATAACATATCTGCAATAGGATTTTTAATATAAAATGCAATTACAAATACTAATATAACTCCTACAACGTTAACAACACTAGGTATTAATCCTGTTTTATATCCCTTTATAGCACTTAATATAAGTATCGCTATTAAAATATAATCTACTATATTCATAATTTCCTACCTTTCTTATTAAATTATAATATAAATTATATGAAAAAGAAAGAATAATATGTTAAAATATTTTTAGGTGATTTAAATGACTATAGTTTTTAAAGTAAGTGATAATTTAAAACAAGATATAATTGACTTTTATAGTGATAGAATACAATCTAAACCACCTTATACTATATTTCAAGTAAAAGATTATGATTGTGTTACTACATTTTATGAATCAGGTAAAATTATGTTTCAAGGAATTGGAGCCGATATAGAAGCATCATTTTGGATAGAACAAGAACGTATTAAAAATAATAGAGATATTAATAGTGAAATAAATAAAGATAAATCTAAAAAAGAAGAAAAAAAAGAAGCATTAATTGATGATAGATTTAAAAATATTTCTACAATTGGTTCTGATGAAGTTGGTACAGGAGATTATTTTGGTCCTATTGTAGTTACTGCATCATTTGTTGATATAAAAAATAAAGATGATTTAATTGATTTAGGTATAAAAGATTCTAAGAAATTAACAGATCAAAAAATATTAAGTATTGCACCTATATTAATTAAAAAAATACCACATACTACATTTATTTTAGAACCTTTAGAATATAATGAAAAAGGTATTACTAATATGAATAAAATAAAGGCAATATTACATAATAAAGTATTATATTCTTTAGTTAATAAAGATAATTATAATTATTCTAAAATAGTAATGGATCAATTTGTTTATCCTAAAAAATATTTTGAACATATTAACAATATACCTAATAAAATAACTAATATAACTTTTACTACACATGCAGAAGATAAATGTTTATCAGTTGCAGTATCTAGTATTATATCAAGATATGTATTTTTAAATTATATGGATAAATTAAGTAAAGAATTAGGTTTTAATTTATTAAAGGGTGCAAGCGTTGAAGTTGATAAACAAGCAGTAGATATTGTTAATAAATATGGTTTTGATAAATTAAAATCTATTGCTAAATTAAATTTTAAAAATACTGATAAAATAAAAGATTTATTAAAATAGTAAAAATATATAAATTTACTATTTTTTATTATTTTTAAACAGTGTATGGATTTGATTTTGTACCATTACCATTTAGTAATTTTGTGTTAAATTTTAATACTATAGATGGTATTAAATGATTTAATTGATATAAAGTGCCATCACCCCATATTTCTATTAAAGAAGCGATATGTAAATTATACTCTGTTAATAAATCTTTACCATGTAAAGTTAGCAATAAAGATAAAGAGTTTTCTTTACTATATGGGAGATATGACATACTATTTGCAGATGCACTTAACCCAGCAAAAAGCACCTCATCTAACGTTAATAGTGCTACATAATCTTTTATTTTTTTATCATTTTCATTATTACATAATAATGATGCAGATTTATCTTTTAACCATCTTTTTACTTCAGTGGAATCTCTTCTAATACTTAAATCATTTGTTAAATTTCCTTCACTATCATACCAATCTTTATTATTTCCTAAACACCAATCATCTTCTTTCAATTTCGAATTATCAACATTTTTTATCCAATTATCTAATAATAATTTAGCAGTACCTAGTTCATACGCTGCTATATAAGGATTATCACTTGTACCACTTCCCGTATATCCATAATTTCCTTGTCCAATGCTCGCATTAACTCCCCCTGTTGCTGTTTCACAAGTTTGAGTTTGGTCTTCTAGTATTAACTTGATTGAACCATCGCCTTCTATTCTAACTATTCTAAAGCACATATCATTAAAGTTTAAATAATTGTCTTGTACATTTCCTCTAAAATAATATGAATTACCGTAATCATCTGCTGTTATTGATAATGTTCTTTCTTCTTCACCACTTATTTCTTGTGCAGGTTTAGTTAATGGTTCTTCACTATATATTGTACTTATTGTATTTGGTAATGCTTTCATTGCATTCTTTATTATATTATATGCCAATGTACTTTCTTCATATGGTATTTCATCTTCTTCATTTATTATTTGTTCTCCTGTTACATTTATATTTATACTTATTTGTTTGTCCATCCAATTATTTTCATCATCTTCTGTAAATACCCATTTCCAATATAGTTTTACGTCTTTTTCTTCTTTATAATTTATTATTTCTACTATACTTTCATTTATTTCTACTCTATGTTCTGCATCTTTATATATTTTTAAATTATCTGGTGTACTTTCTCTATTTATTTTTATTACATTTCTTATATTTACTTCACTTGCACTTGCATCTAAATTTAGTGTTATCACTCCACTACTTCCTGGTATTACTTTTGTATAGTTATCATCTAATGTACTTTCTAAATCTATACTTACTTCTTCATTTATTTTTCCATTTACTAAAAATGAAAATTTTGCTATATCTAAATCAACACTTGAATTTGCATTACTTTGAAAGAATGCTCTTGTAAATGGTAATGATGTTATTGTTAATAATGCTAAATCTAATACTATAAATAACATTAATACTATTACTATTCTTTTTTTCTTTTTACTTAACTTACTAAATACTTTTCTATTCATATAAATCTCTTTTCTATATAAAAAAATTATATAAGTATAACCCCCCCCATACCAAACAAATGTTTCTGTGAGAGAGATTGGTTATATAATTCAATCCTTCGTATATAATTTTTAATTTCCTGAGTACTTTCTTACTCTATTTAAATCATACTACAAATATTTATTTCTTTCAAGTATCAAAAAAAGAAATATTTTATTTTATTTTTTCTATTTCTTTTATTGTTAATCCTGTTACTTTACTAACATTTATAGGAATTCTTTCTTTTATCATATTTAACACTACTGATAAAGTTTTATCTTTAACGCCACTAGTAAATCCATCTTGTTTTCCTTTATCAAATCCATCATCAAATGCTCTTAATCTTATACTTTCTCTTATAGT
>CANRDR010000054.1 GCA_947629425.1 uncultured Bacilli bacterium
ACTTCAAGCGACAACTGGTGGATATGTTTCTGCTCGTCAAATTGAAGCAGCACGTATCGCTATGACACGTTATATGAAACGTGGAGGAAAAGTTTGGATTAATATATTCCCACATTTAGCAAGAACACAAAAACCTTTAGAAACTCGTCAAGGTAAAGGTAAAGGTAACGTAGAAGAATGGGTAGCAGTTGTTAAGGCTGGAAAAATCATGTTTGAAATATCTGAAGTTTCAGAAGAAGTAGCGCGTGAGGCTTTAAGACTTGCAAGTCATAAATTAAGTGTTCAAACTAAATTTGTGAAGAAAGAAAGTGAGGTTTCAAATGAAAGCTAGTGAAATTAGAGAATTATCTATAGAAGAAATAAACAAAAAAATTGTTGAAACAAAACAAGAAATATTTGATTTAAGAATGAAACAGGCTACAGGAACATTAGAAAAACCTCATAAACTTCATGATTTAAGAAAAGATGTAGCAAGATTAAAAACTATTTTAAAAGAAAAAGAATTAAACGATGGGAGTGAGAAATAATGGAGAATACTAAAAGACAAGAACTTGTTGGACGTGTAGTTAGTAATCAAAATGATAAAACTATTACTGTTTTAGTAGAAACTCACAAAAAACATCCTAAATATAAAAAAATGGTTAAATATTCAAAAAAATATCGTGCACACGATGAAAAAAATATAGCAAAGGTAGGAGACACAGTTAGAATAGCAATGACTAGACCACTATCTAAAACAAAAAGATATGAATTAGTTAACGTTGTTAAAGAAGCTGTGATTCTTTAAGGAGGGTTATTATGATACAACAACAAACAAGATTAAAAGTAGCTGATAACTCTGGAGCACGTGAAGTTATGGTTATTAGAGTAATGGGTGGAAGCAAAAGAAAATATGGAAATATTGGAGATGTTGTAGTTGCATCTGTAAAAAAAGCAATACCTAACTCTAATGTTAAAAAAGGAAAAGTAGTTAAAGCTGTTATAGTTAGAAGCGTTGAAGGTGTTAGACGTAAAGATGGCACTTACATTAGATTTGATGATAATGCTTGTATATTAATAAGAGATGATAAGAGTCCAGTAGGTACTCGTGTACTTGGACCAGTTGCTCGTGAATTACGTGATAAAGATTACATGAAGATTGTTTCACTAGCACCTGAAGTATTATAGGAGGAATTATGAAAGTTAAAGTTGGAGATAAAGTTAAAATTTTAGCTGGTAAAGATAAAGGAAAAGAAGGAAAAGTAATCCAAACTCTAAGAAAAAAAGACAAAGTTATTGTTGAAGGAATCAATATGGTTAAAAAACATATGAAACCTAACAATGCTAATGAAACAGGTGGAATACTTGATGTTGAGGCTCCTATTCATGTATCTAATGTAAAAGTTATTGAAAGTGGTAAAAATACCGAAAAGAAATCTAATAAAAAAGAAGAATTAAAGGCTGAAGTTAAGAAAACTGAAGCAAAAAAAACAGAAGAAAAAAAAGCAACAACTAAAAAGACTGCAACTAAAAAAACTACAACAAAGAAATCTACTAAGAAAGAAGTAGGTGAAAAATAATGAGTACATTAAAAGATTTATATAATAATGAAATTAAAAAGAATTTAAAAGAAAAATTTAACTACAAAAGTATAATGGAAGTTCCAAAATTAGAAAAAATAGTTGTTAATATTGGTGTAGGAGATGCTAGTCATGATTCTAAACTAATAGAAGCAGCTGCAAAAGATTTGGAAGCTATTACTGGACAAAAATGCATAATAACTAAGGCAAAAAAATCTATAGCAGGTTTCAAATTAAGAGAAGGACAGCCTATTGGAGTTAAAGTTACTCTAAGAGGAGAAAACATGTATAATTTTATGGAAAAATTAATTCGTGTAGCACTTCCACGTGTTAGAGATTTTAGAGGAGTTTCTAAAAAAGCATTTGATGGATATGGAAACTATACTTTAGGAATTAAAGAACAATTAATTTTCCCAGAAATAGTATATGATGATATTGTAAAATTAAGAGGAATGGATATAGTTTTTGTAACAACTGCAAAAACTAACGATGAAGCTTATGAATTATTAAGTGGATTTGGAATGCCATTTAGAAAGTAGGTAACGTATTATGGCAAAAACAAGTATAAAAGTTAAAAATAAACGTACACCTAAATTCAAGGTAAGAAGTTATACTCGTTGTGAAAGATGTGGACGTCCTCACGGAGTATTAAGAAAATTTGGTCTATGTCGTATTTGTTTTAGAGAACTTGCAAACAAGGGACAAATACCAGGCGTTAAAAAATCTAGTTGGTAGAAAGGAAGTTAATTATGGTAAATGATATAATTGCAGATATGCTTACAAGAATACGTAATGCAAATCAAATGAAATATGATACTGTAGAAGTATTAGGATCAAAAATGACTACTGAAATATCTAGAATATTAAAAGAACAAGGATATATTAGTGATTATAAAGTTAATAAAAATTCTAATGGTGATACAATTACTTTAAACCTAAAATATGGTGAAGGTAAAAAAGAAAAAGTAATCGTTGGATTAAAAAGAATTAGTAAACCAGGATTACGTGTTTATGTTAAACATGATGAACTTCCAAGAGTTCTAAATGGATTAGGTATTGCTATTATTTCTACTTCTAAAGGAATTATGACTGACAAAGAAGCTAGAGAAAAAAATCTAGGAGGAGAAGTACTTGCCTATATTTGGTAAGGAAAATTAAGTTATGAGTAGAATAGGAAATAGAAAGTTAACTATTCCTGAAGGCGTTAATGTAACAGTTAATGATAATATTGTTACTGTTAAAGGCCCTAAAGGAGAACTTACAAATACATTTAGTAAAGATTTAAAAATAACAGTAGAAGGAAATATTTTAACTATTGAAAGACCAAATGATTTAAAATTTACAAAAAGCTTACATGGAACTACTAATGCTTTAATATCTAATGTGATAGAAGGTGTTAGTAACGGTTTCAAAAAAGAATTAGAAATTGTTGGAGTAGGTTATAGATTTCAAGTTTCTGGAAATAAAATCAATGTTAATGCAGGATTTTCTCATCCAGTTGAAATTATTGTTCCAAGCGATTTAAAGGCTGAACAAATTAGTACTACTGAAATAGCTATAAGTGGTATTGATAAACAAAAAGTTTCTGAATTTGCGGCTAATATAAGAAAACTTAGAGAACCAGAACCTTATAAAGGTAAAGGTATTAGATATAAGGGAGAATATATTAGACGTAAAGAAGGTAAGAAAGCTGCTAAATAAGGTAAGGAGATTAGAGTATGATTAAAAAAGAGTCAAGAAATGAATTAAGAAAAATAAGACATAAACGTGTACGTACTAAAGTTAGTGGTACTGCTAGTTGTCCAAGATTAAATGTTTTCAGATCAAATTCAAATATTTTTGCTCAAATAATTGATGACGAAAAAGGAATTACCTTAGTTAGCTCATCTACTTTAGAGTTAAAGATAAAAAATGGTGGAAACATTGAAGCTGCTACAAAAGTTGGTGCAGATATTGCTAAAAAAGCTAACGCTGCAAAAATTAAAAAAGTTGTATTTGATAGAGGCGGATACCTTTATCATGGACGTGTAGAAGCATTAGCAAATGCTGCACGTGAAAACGGATTAGAATTTTAGGTGGAGGGTATTATGGCAAAGAATGAAAAAAATGTTGATTCAAGAAAAAAACTTCTTGAAGAAAGAGTTATTTCTATCTCTCGTGTAACTAAAGTTACTAAGGGTGGACGTCACTTCCGTTTTGCAGCAACTATGGCTGTTGGAGACGGTAAAGGACTAGTAGGAATTGGAACAGGAAAGGCTAATGAAGTTCCAGAAGCTATAAAAAAAGGTATTCAAGCTGCTAACAAAAACTTATGTAAAGTTTCAATACTTGATGCTAGAACTATTCCACATGATGCAACTGGTGTTTGTGGAAAAGCAAAAGTATTAATTAAATCTGCAAAAGAAGGTACTGGACTTGTTGCAGGTGGTGCAGTTCGTACAATATTAGAATTAGCTGGAATTAAAGATATAGTATCTAAATCACTAGGTTCTAATACTAAAGTTAACGTTGCAAAAGCAACATTAGAAGCATTAAAATCTTTACGTACTAAAGAACATATCGCTTTATTACGTGGAATAAAAGAGGAGGAGTTATAATGAAGTTAGATAGTTTATGTGCTACTCCTGAAAGAAAAAAAACAAAAAGAGTTGGACGTGGCCCAGGTTCTGGTATGGGGAAAACTGCAACACGTGGAGAAAATGGACAAAAATCTCGTAGTGGAGCAAGTATTAAACCATGGTTTGAAGGTGGACAAAGTCCATTATATAGAAGAATTCCTAAAAGAGGATTTAACAATGCTAGATTTAAAGTAGAATACGCTGTTATTAATTTAGATGATTTAAATAGATTTAATGATGGTGATATTGTAAGTCCTGAAGTATTAAAAGAAAAAGGAATTATTAAAAAGGAATTAGCAGGAATCAAAGTATTAGGTAATGGTACTTTAGAAAAGAAATTAACTGTAAGGGCTAATAGATTTTCAAAAAGTGCAGTTACTAAAATAGAAGGTGCTGGCGGTAAAGCTGAGGTGATTTAATATGTTTTCTAATCTTAAAGGTTTATTTAAAAAAAATAATAAAGATTTAAGAAAAAGAATATATTTCACTTTAGCTGTTCTAGCAGTATTTTCAATAGGTACAACAATAGTAGTACCAGGTGCTTAAACAATAACAAGTGATTTAGGATTCTTAGAATTATTAAATCTTATGAGTGGTGGAAGTTTAAAAACATTTTCAATATTTGCATTAGGTGTTATGCCTTATATTTCTGCATCTATTATCACTCAGTTATTGCAAATGGATATACTACCATATTTTAAAGAATTAAAAGAACAAGGAGCAACAGGTAGACAAAAAATAAATACAATTAATAGATATCTTGGAATAATTTTTGCTTTTGTTCAAGGATATATATTTAGTTATGCTTATTTAAGAGGTTTAGGTACACTAACAGTATTAAAAACAGCATTAATATTAACTGCCGGTAGTTCACTTCTTATATGGTTGGCTGATGAAGTTACTAAAAAAGGAATTGGTAATGGTATGTCTTTAATGATTATGGCTGGTATAGTAGAATCTTTACCAAACGTATTCATTCAAGCATTTAATGATTTAATATTAGCAGGACATTATAGTACTGCTGCTGGAATAAGTTTATTTATATTATTTGTATTAGTATATGTATTTATACTTATTGGAGTTATATTTGTTGAATCAGCACAAAGAAGAATTCCAATACAATATTCAAATAGATCAAGTTCTGCATATAATGCTGAACAAAGTTATATTCCAATTAAATTAAATTCAGCTAGTGTAATGCCAGTAATATTTGCATCTGCACTTATTGGTATTCCATCTTTGATAGCACAAGTATTAAATAATGAAGGATTTAAAAACTTCATAAATAATTATATAAATTATACAACACCAACTGGATTCTTACTTTACATAGTATTAATATTTGTATTTGCATATGTTTATACATTAATGGAATTAAATCCAGATGAAATGAGTGAAAATTTAGATAAGAATAGAAGTTATATTCCAGGAATTACTCCAGGAGCTAAAACTAGTGCTTATTTAAAATACGTTATTTCAAGATTAACTGTTGTAGGTGCTGTATTCTTAATTATAATTGCAGCATTACCAATATTAATGTCAAAGATTCCTAATTTATCAAGTTCTGTTACATTAGGAGGTACTGGACTTTTAATAGTTGTAGGTGTTGCATTAGAAACATATAAACAATTAGAAAGTTCTATAGTAAGTAGGAGCTACGCTCATACTAGAAAGAGACATAGAAGATAATGAAAAATATTGTTTTTATAGCTCAACATGGTACAGGAAAAGGAACTCAATGTGAATTATTAAAAGAAAAATATCAATTAGATCATTTATCTACAGGTGATTTAATAAGAGATGCAATAAAAAAACAAGATGAATTTGGAAAATCTCTTGAAAATACTATTAATCAAGGTAAATTAGTAAGTGATGATATAATATTAGAAATGATTAAAAATTATATTCAAAATCACAAAAATACTAATGGAATTATATTTGATGGTTTTCCAAGAAATTTAAATCAAGCTAAATGTTTAGATAAATTGCTTAATGATATGTATCTTAAATTAGATAAAGTTTTCTATTTAGAAATATCTAAAGAAGAGGCTTTAAAAAGGACATTAGGAAGATTAACTTGTCCTAACTGTAAAAAATCATATAATAAAAATTATAATAATTTAAAACCAAAACAAGATGGTATTTGTGATGAATGTGGAAGCAAATTAGTATCACGAAGTGATGATAATGAAGAAGCATTTAATAATTTATATGATGTATTTATAAACGAAACAAAACCAATTTTAAATTATTATGAAAATAATGGGGTTTTAAAAACAATTGATGCATCTTTAGATAAAGATGAAATATTTAAAAATATAGAGAAAGTGATATAATGGTAACTATAAAAAGCGAAGAAGAAATTGAAAAAATGAAAAAGGCTGGACATGTAAATTACTTAACTCATCAATATTTAAAATCATTGATAAAACCAGGAGTAACTACAGAATACTTAAATGATGAAGCAGATAAATTTATCAGAAGTCATGGTGGTATACCAGGATTTTTAGGATTATATGATTATCCTAAAAGTGTATGTATATCAGTTAATGAAGAAGTAGTACATGGAATACCAGGTAAAAGAGTACTTAAAGAAGGAGACATTGTTTCAATTGATATTGGAGTAGTTATAGATGGATATCACTCAGATTCAGCATGGACCTATCCAGTAGGAAAAATAAATAAAAATAAAGAATATTTATTACATCATACTGAAAAAGCGTTATTTACGGGACTTAAAGAAATTAAGGAAGGCGCAAGGTTAGGTAATGTTGGAGCAAGAATTAGCGAATATGCTAAAAAACATAATTTAGGTGTTGTAAGAGAATTAGTAGGGCATGGAGTTGGAACTAGTTTACATGAAGATCCAGATGTTCCTAACTATGGAAAATATAACACAGGATTAGTTTTAAAAGCTGGTATGACATTGGCAGTTGAACCAATGCTTAATCTAGGTACCAGAAAAATATATATGCTTGATGACGATTGGACTATTGTAACAATGGATCATGCACCGAGTGCACATTTTGAACATACAATAGTCGTTCGTAAAGATGGCTATGAAATATTAACGGGAGAGTGAAAAATGGCTAAAGAAGCTAAAATTGAAGTCGATGGTAAAGTAATAGAAGTTATCAAAGACGAATATAAAGTGGAATTAGATAATGGTTTTACTGTAACAGCTCACGTTTCTGGTAAAATTCGAATGAATATGATTCGAATCTTACCAGGTGATAGAGTTACTGTAGAATTTTCACCATATGATTTAACACGTGGGCGAATAACTTATAGAAAGTAGTGGAGGAATAATTATGAAAGTTAGACCATCAGTAAAGAAAATTTGTGCAAAATGTAGAATTATCAGAAGAAAAGGTAAAGTAATGGTAATTTGTGAAAATCCAAAACATAAACAAAGACAAGGTTAAGGAGGTTAATTATGGCACGTATTAAAAATATTGAATTACCAAAAGATAAAAATATCCAAACAGGATTAACACGTATTTATGGAATAGGAAGAAGTTTAGCTAAAACTATATGTGAAAATGCTTCTGTAGATCCATTAAAAAAAGTTAAAGATTTAACTGATACAGAAGAATCTGCATTAAGAAAAGAAGTAGATAAATATTTAGTTGAAGGTGACTTACGTCGTGAAGTAAATATGAACATTAAAAATAAAATGGAAATTGGTTCTTACGAAGGAACAAGACATAAAAAAGGATTACCTGTTCGTGGACAAAGAACTAATAGAAATGCAAGAACTCGTAAAGGTAGAGGAAAAGTAGTTGCTAATAAGAAAAAGGTAGGAAAGTAGGAGGTTAAATAATGGCTTATAATAGAAGAAAAAGAAAAGTAAAGAAAAATGTTGTAGAAGGTCAAGCACATATTCATGCAACTTATAATAATACTGTTGTTTCTATTACAGATACAATGGGAAACGTAATTAGTTGGGCTTCTGCTGGTACTATTGGTTATAAGGGTTCTAAAAAGAAAACTCCATATGCTGCTGGAGTTGCTGCTGAACAGGCTGCACTTGCTGCTAGTGATAATGGAGTAAAAAAAGTAGAAGTATTTGTAAGAGGAATGGGTAGTGGAAGAGAAAATGCTATTCGTTCATTACAAGCTGCAGGATTAGAAATTACAGCAATTAATGATGAAACACCTATACCACATAATGGTTGTAGACCACCAAAACGTCCAAGAAATTAAAAGGGAGGAAAAGTTATGAATTTTGAAAAACCAGAATATAAAATAACAGAATATGTTGAAAAAAATAATTTCGGAAAATTTGAATTAGAACCTCTTGAAAGAGGATTTGGAACAACTATAGGTAATGCTTTAAGAAGGGTAATGTTATCTAGTATGCCAGGTAGTGCTGTTACTAGTGTAAAAATAGATGGTGTGTTACATGAATTTCAAAAAATAGATGGAATTAGAGAAGATGTGACAACTATAATAATTAATTTAAAAAGTTTAGTTTTAAAAAATCATACAAAAGAAAATAAAGTAATGAGACTTTTTGCAGATAAAGAAGGTGTTGTTACTGCAGGTATGATAGAACATGATGCTGATATTGAAATAGTAAACCCTGACTTAGTTATTTGTAACTTAGTTAAAGGTGGAAAAATTGATATGGAACTTACTGTTGGTAATGGTAGAGGATATGTTGATTCTAAACAAAATAAAGAATTACTAGAAAATATGAGTGTTGGTGTTATACCAATAGATTCACTTTATTCACCAATTGAAAGAGTTTCATATGAAGTAGAAGATGCTCGTGTTGGACAAAATGAAAACTTTGACAAATTAATAATGAACGTATATACAAATGGTTCACTTACTCCTGAAGAGGCTATGGCTTTAGCAAGTAAGATTTTAATTGAACATTTACAAATAGTTGCAGATTTAAATGAAATTTCAGATATTACTGGTGTCATAGCTGAAAAGAAAGTTGATACAATTACTAAAACATTAGAAACTCCAATTGAAGAAATTGAATTTAGTGTTAGAGCTTATAATTGTTTAAAAAGAGCTGGAATTAATACAATGCAAGATTTAATTGATAAAAAAGAAGTTGAAGTTACTAAAATACGTAATTTAGGTAAAAAATCATTAAAAGAAGTATTAGATAAAGTAAAAGAAATGGGACTAGAGTTCCATGAATAGGGAGTGTAATTATGGCATATAGAAAATTAGGTAGAGAATCTAGTATAAGAAGAAGTATATTAGCAGGATTAACTAAAGATGTAATTAATCATGGACATGTAATTACTACTGAAGCAAGAGCTAAAGAAGCACGTAAATTTATAGATAGAATGATTACATATGGAAAAGATGGATCTTTAGTTTCAAGAAGAAAGGCTTTAGCATTCTTACATAACGATAAATTAGTAGTTAGTAAAATATTTAATGAAATAGCTCCTAGCTACAAAGATCGTAATGGTGGATATACTCGTATAACTAAATTAAAAGAAAGAATCGGAGACGATGCTTTAATGGTTAAACTTGAATTAGTTTAATCTTTTTATTTTAATAAATTTTGATTATTTATAAAAATTCAATACTCTAAAATAAAAATTAGAGTATTTTTTAAACTTTTTTAATGAAAATTAAAAGAAAAAAAAGGAAATGCAAAAAAATACAGTATATATATAGTGAAGGGAGGTTAATGAAGTGTCTAATTTAAAAGAACAAAAACTTGTTCCAT
>CANRDR010000055.1 GCA_947629425.1 uncultured Bacilli bacterium
GAGTGAAATAGAAAAAATAGTAGTTGATTATTTTAATCAATAACTACTATTTCACCCCGAAAAATTTTTTACACCCTCTTTGTATTAAAATGGTAATTTCATGTTTCCATTACTCATTTGTTTCATCATTAATTTCATCTGTTCAAATTGTTTTAACAATCTATTTATTTCTTCTACACTTCTTCCAGAACCCTTACTTATTCTTAATTTTCTTGTATTTTTTAATACTTCTGGATGACGTCTTTCATATGGTGTCATAGATAATATTATAGCCTCTATATGAGAAAAATCTTTTGGATTAATATTTATATTATTTAATCCCATTTTTCTTGCACCTGGTAACATTTTTAATATATTTTCTAAAGGCCCTAATTTTTTTATTTGTTTTAAATTAGTTAAAAAATCTTCTAAATCATAATTACCTTTTTTCATTTTTTTAGCAAGATCTTCTGCTTCACTTTCATCTATTATTCCTTCAACTTTTTCTGCAATGGATAATATATCACCCATATCTAATATTCTTTCGGCCATTCTTTCTGGATAAAATTCACTTAATCCATCCATCTTTTCACTTGTACCTAAAAATTTTATTGGAATGTTTGTTAAATGTCTTACAGATAAAGCAACTCCACCTTTAGTATTTCCATCCATTTTAGTTAAAATCGCACCTGTAAGAGGTAATTTATCATTAAATCCTTTTATTACATTAATTGCATCTTGTCCCATCATAGCATCTATTACTAATAATATTTCATCAGGTTTAGCTAACTCATTAATTTCTACTAACTCATTCATTAAAGATTCATCTATATGTAATCTACCTGCCGTATCTATTATTATATAGTCATGATTATTTTCTTTAGCATACTCAAGTGCTTCTTTAACAATATCTAAAGGATTTATTTTCCCTTTTTCAAAAACTTTAATATTTAAAGATTTACCAATATCAACTAATTGGTCTATTGCAGCAGGTCTATATACATCACATGCAACTAACAATGGATTTTTTTTATGTTTTTTTCTTAACATATTAGCAAGTTTTCCAACTGTAGTAGTTTTTCCACTACCTTGTAATCCTACTAACATTAAAATAGTTGGATTTTTATTTGTTGTTAACTCTTCATAATCAGTTCCTAATAAACTAATTAATTCATCTTTTACTAATTTAATAAATAATTCATCAGGTTTTAAAGATTTTTCTACTTCCATTCCTAATGCTTTTTCTTTTACATTTCTTACAAATTCTTTTACTACTTCATAGTTAACATCTGCTTCTAAAAGGGCCATACGTATTTCTCTCATTGCTTCACTTATATTTTCTTCAGTAATACGTCCCATACCTCTTATATTTTTAATTGCATTTGATATTCTATCTCCCATGTATTCAAACATTTTTATCACCTAAAAAATATTATACAAAAAAAATACTCAGTTTAAAAGTATTTTAATTTAATGCATTATAATTTTTTTTGACTTCTTCAGCAGACAATGCTCTACTATAAACTTTTATATTAGAAAGAGTGCCAACAAAATGTAATGCAGTATCACAAGATTTTCCAAAGGTTTTACATCCTAAAGCAAGATAACCATTAGATTGTGGATTTTTAATATTTTCAGGAACATTCATAGATGTTTTTAATTCACCATTTACATATAATTTCAAATCTGTTCCATTAAATACTCCGACAGCATGATATTTTCCAGCACCTATATTAGAAGCATACGGTTGATAATACTTATCAGATACACCAACTACTTCTGTATAAATTCTTCCTGCTCCATTAATTGATAATGAATATCCACCATGATTTAAATTTGAAACAATATAAGCATTATGTATATTATTAATTTTGAATTCTGCTTCTACAGATACCGGATTATAATTTAATTCACCAATAATTACATTATCACCATTATTTAAAAAAGTCATTCCTTCTTCATTTTTTGTTGGATTTCCAAAAACTGTTCCATCAATATGTTTACCAGATTTATCTAATAAAGTATTAGTTGCAGTAGAAAAACTTCTTTTATTATATAAAAGTTCTAATCCATTTCTTACTATACTTCTATCTTTAGTAACATAATCTTTAGTATTAAGTATTCCAATATTTCCTTCTAATGTCATCTTATTATTATAATTTTGATCTACTGGTTTTTCTTTATATGTTAATTTTAATGTGTACGTATATGTTTTTGTTGCAGGTATAACTATATTAGTTAAAATAGGAATATTATCTCCTGCTTCTTCAACTGCTTTTTCATTTAATCCACTACAATCAGTTGCACAAGAAATACTATAAACCATATCATCATTTATAAATTCATTATCTAAACTTAACCAAACGATATCATACATGACATCTGCATCTCCCGTATTAGTTACTTTAAAAGTTTTTGTTGCACTCCAACTAGGTACTATATCTTGTGCTTTTATATATGAATTATTATCACTAAATTCTATCTTTAAATCAGAAAATTTTAAATTTACATTAGTAGTTGTGTTAGTTTTTTTCGCTCTTACTACAAAATATGCATAAGTAAATCCAAATACAGTTAATATTAACATTGCCAATATGATTGTAACAATTATTATTTTTGACTTTTTACTAAACATACTTATCACCATATACTTTATTTGATTTTATCATACAATTTTTATATTTACAATTATTGATTACTTAAGTCTTTTAAATTTTTACGAGCAGGACCAAAAATTAATTTTCCATTTAAATCAAAACGTGAACCATGACAAGGGCAATCCCAAGTCTCATCATATTCATTAAATATTAAATTACATTTCATATGTGGACATATAAGTTTTATTTTATGAACAACATTATTTTTATCTTTATATACTCCATAAATAATACCTTTTATTTTAATATAATATGGATTATTCTTTTTAAATAAACTTTCTATATAAATTTTTAAATAATTAAAACTTTTTAAAAAACTATTTTTTATCATTATTAAATTTATTCTATTTGGATTAAATAATTTATCGTATTTGCTATAACCTTTTAATATATCTTCACTTATAATTAATGATGATAATACTCCATTAGTCATGCCCCAACCATTATAAGCAGTCGCAATATATAAATTATTTTTAATTTTACCAATAAAGGGTATATAATCATTAGAAACAATATCTTGATTCATCCATGTAATATATGGTTTTTTATTAAATATTTTATAAGTATCATTAATACTTTTTATATAATTATTTTTATAATTAATTTTATTATATAATTCGTGTTTATTAGAACCATATATTAAATTATTATTATAATATCTTATAGAACATAAATCATCATCAATATTAATTATAGATTCGTATTTTTTCGTCATATTTATAACATTAACATATTCTCTTTTAATATAAGTCTTAAGAGGTATAAATAAAGGTTTAATAAAAAATGGATAATGACATGCAATAATTACATATTTAGATTTAATTATACCTTTATTAGTTTTAGTAATATATAATTTATTTTTATATTTAATATCTATTGCTTTAGTATAATCATATATAGTAACAAATTTATTTATTTTATTTAATATTCCTAATAAATATTTAATTGGATTAAAAACATAAGTATCATATACTTCTAAACCTAAATTATTATATATTAATTTATTCTTTATATTTAATTTATCTAATATTTCTTTTTCTTTTATAATTTCATTTTTATTAGTTTTTGTATAAATAATAGATTTTACTTTTTCTATATCACAATCTATTTTATATTTTTTTATATTATTTAATATTTTATTAATAGCATCTATTTGAGATTCATAATATAATTTAGCAGTATTTAAATTAAAATTATTATATAATTTACTATAAATATTTCCTTGTAAATAAGATATCTTTCCTGTAGTATAATTAGTTATTCCATTAATTAATCTATCTTTATCTATTAAAGTAATTTTATATTTGCTATTTGCTAATTCATTTAATATACTTATACCAGTTATACCCCCACCAATTATTAATATATCAGTATAAATATCTTTATTTAATGAATTATATTTAATTATTTTATTATTCCAAAAAAAATTACTCATTATATCACCATTATTAATATGAGTAATTTAAATAATTTTTATTAGAATATATTTAAGACTTTTTTTCAATATTACCTAAACAAAATATATTTTCTCTTTTTAAAATTAATTCTTTTTGATTTAATGATTTTAATAATGTATCAACTAAATTTACAAATTCTTCAGTTGTAGAATATATGTTATATTGATAATCTTTAAATTTGCTTAATTTTTTATCATCTTTTTTTATATAGTAATAAATATCTTTATTCATAGATTTAGCCCATTTAATTTCTTGATTTAAAAATATATTACTTTGTGATAAATCACATATAACTACATCACTATCACTAATTAAATCTTTTGCAAATTGACCAATAAAATTATTAGACATAGGAAGTATTAAAAAATAATCATTCATTAATCCTTTTTCTAATAATGGTTTATATAGTTCTTCTTTATAATTTATTTTATCTGAATGCATTATATATACTTTTATTTTCATTATTCTACCTCATATGGATTATTTATTGTCCCATCACCTTTTATGTATGAAACATTTTTATTAATAACAATAACAGGCCTTATATTTATTAATTCATTATTTGCATTTGTACTTGATAATAATCCAGTATTACCATCATATATAAATATATTATTGTATTCTTTAGGTGACATAGTCCACCATTTAGATATTGCATTTTGATTTAAATATGTTTTTGATAATTTATTATTTTCTTCTAATATACTACCTGATATTGCAACTTCATCACTAGTTAAAACTCCAACATTTGATTCAATAATTCTATTAGTACACTTTAAGCTTGGTGAAGATTTACTTATTCTTGAAAAAGAACCAAATGAACCAATTCCAACTACATATGTATCATTACACCATTCTGCAGTAATTATATTATTAAAAGTTTTATTTTCTATCCATCTTTCTAAATATCTTTTTAAATCTACATCATAATTAGATATAAAATTAACATCATTATTAATACTATATGAAGTATTACCTATTATACCAGTATTTGTATTAGAATTAACACATAATCCATCATTCGCTAATATTAATTTAATTGAACCATCTCCAAGAATTCCTACAATTCTAAAACATGTTTTATTTAATTCTAAATAATTATCAATCACATTTCCTCTATAATAGTATGCATCTCCATAATTATCTTTTAATTTAACGAGTTCTAATTCGTTTTCTAAAGGTATTTCTCCACCTAAATTAGTTAAAGCTTTACTTCTTAAAACCGTATTATTTCTATAATTTAGTGAATTATCTATTATTTTATAGGCTAAAGTATTTTCTTCAAATGGATTTAAATCATCATTTGTACCTGAAACACTAAATTTTCCTGAAAAAGTATGATCCATATCTACTACTTGACTTTCATCAGGATCATTTTTATAAATTACTTTTAAAGCATATGTATAATATTCACCAGGTTTATTAATTACTTCGTCTTTAACTAATAAATTATCAGTTCTAGGATATATTCCTTCAGAAATAATTTCATATTTATCTAAATTAGAACCTATAGAGTTATTTCCTTTATTTCTATATAAAATATATCTTATATCTTCATATCTTTCAAAATCATTATATACGTCTTTTAAATAAATTGAATATATTGCTTTTTCAGTACCAATATTTTGTATTGTGTATTTTTTTACCGTCTGATATCCAGGTTCAATCATTTGTGTATTAAATAACCCTATTGTTGCAATTTTATTATTAAGTTCACTAATACGTATTCTTGATGTTGTTACTGTTATATCAATACTTGTATTGTTTTTATTTCCAATTATTCTTGTAGAATAATATGCATAAGTAAAAGAAGTTACTATCATAGTAATTATAATTAATATTGTAAAACTTAAAATTATTTTTAAACTTTTACTCATATATATCACTCTCTATATTAATTTAATATTATCAAATAGATTATATAAAGTCAATTTTTATAAATTAATTTACAACTTTAATGTATTCTATTTTAACTTGATCATCGCTTTTTAATAATCCGTTATCATCACCTAAACTTGCTTTATCTTCAACTATTTTATCGATTATTTCAATACCTTTAGTTACTTCACCAAATGATGCATATAATCCATCTAAATTAGTATTATCTTCTTGCATTATGAAAAACTGACTGGAAGCACTATTATAATCATTACTTCTTGCCATTGAAATAACTCCTCTTTTATGAGGCAAATTATTTTTTATTCCATTTGCACTAAATTCACCTTTTATTGTTTCTTTACTTCCCCCAGTTCCATCACCTGAAGGATCTCCACCTTGTATCATAAAATCTTTAACAACTCTATGTATAGTTAGTCCATCATAAAATTTGTCATTTACTAAATTTATAAAGTTAGTTACTGTTATAGGTGAATTATCTGCATCTAATGTAAGAGATACTTTCCCATAGTCTTTAAAACTAATTTCAATATTGTATTTTCCTTTTAAATTTTTACTATTAGGTGATTCAAAACCTATTATTAATATAACTACTATTATTATTGCAATAATTATATATTTAATGTATTTTTTCATAATATTATCCTTTCAAAATCTTTTATATATTGATTTATCATTTTTTTATTTTTTATATCTTTTATATCTATTAATTCATTATCTAAAATACCATATATAGTCATAATTAATGAACAATATATATTTTTTTTACCATTTAAATTATCAGTAAAATAAATTGCATCATAATAATTATCGTAATTTAATATAGTATAAAATACTATTTTTAATATATTCACAATATTATTATCATCATTTAATTCTTCTAATTTTATTTTACCTTTTAATAAATGTTTATATATAGCCTTAGCATCTTCCTTAAAATAATCAGGTATATTTATTTTTAATGATTTATATTTATCTAAACCATTAATTAAATTAATTAAATATTTATAATATATAAAACATCCTAATATTACTAATTCATTAGTATTAGTAATAGATATTAATGTAATAAAGTTATTTAATGTTACTTCATTATTAATACTAAATAATGCAACAGGTAATACTCTACTTAAAGAATATGCTTCTATATTATTATCTAATTCTAATGTTTTTAAACTATTAGTTTTAGAATAATATTCTAATACTTTTAATGTATAAGTATCAATTTCATATATATGCATATTATTTGTATATTTACCTAATATAAAACTTGTACACATTCTATTTAATATATCAATATTATTTATATCTTCATTTTTATTTATACTATCTATAACTGCTAACATATATGTAGTCATAGAAGAAAAATAACCTTTATCTATATTAAGTTCATTATTTTTTATTAATTTAATAGAATTATTCTTTTTATTATTCATTCTAGATAATCCATAACAATCACCATATATATAACTATATATTATGTTTTTTATATTCAATATAATCACCTTGTAATTTTATTTTACATTAATTATATTAGTTTTTCAAATAAAATAATATATTATTCTACTTAAAAATATATATTATTAATTATTAACGTAAACTTAAAATACATACACATTCTACATGATATGTATTAGAAAACATATCAAATAATTTTATATCTTTTATATTATAATAATTCTTTAATATATTTAAATCTCTTGCTAAACTAGTTACTTCACAAGATATATATATAATATTTCTAGCATTTAAGTTTATTATATCATTTATAGTACTATTAACTAAACCACTTCTTGGTGGATCTATAATAATAGTATCAATATTATCTTTTATTTTATATATTAAATTTTTAGTATTACCAACAATATATTTAGTATTTTTTATATTATTTAATTTAGCATTATAAATAGCATCTTTTATACTATTTTCTACTATTTCTATTCCATATATTTTATTAAAATTATTACTTATTGATTGTCCTAATATACCTACTCCACAATATAAATCTAATAAAGTATCTCCTTTAGCATATAAAGATATATAATCTATTATTTTATTTATAATATTTAAATTAACTTGAAAAAAAGAATTATAATGTACTTTAAATTTATAATTATTAATAGAATCTATAAAATAATCATCTTTATAGTATACTTTATTATTAACTACTATACCTTTTAAATTAATAATACTTTCTAATTTATTTATATCTATATTAATATTATCATTAGTATTAATAATTATTAATATTTCATTTAAATAATTAGATCTAATAGTAATACTACCATTTTTTATATTAAATAAATCTTTATTTTCTATTACTTTATTTATATATTTATTAGCTAGCAGACATTTATCTATTTTAATAAAATTATGTGTTTTATTATTATAATATCCCCAATTATAATTATTTATTTTTAATTCTATTTTATTTCTATAATTATATATAGAATCATTTTTAACAATATCTAAATTAATATCTATATTAGAAAACTTTTTTAATATGTTTTTTACTTTATCTAATTTATAATTACATTGATCAATATAAGTTAAATGTTCTAAATTACATCCTCCACAGTGTTCATAATATGGACATAATGGTTTTATTCTTTTATTACTTTTAGATATATAGTTTACTTTAACTCCCTCATAATATTTTTTAGTATCTTTAGTTATTTTAACTGAAACTATTTCATCTGGTAAAGCATTATTTATAAATATTATTTTATTATTATAATAACCTATACCTCTTCCAAAATCATCTAATTTAATTATTTTTATTTCTACTGTATCCATATAATTTTTTCACTTCTTTTATAGTTAGAACTCTATATTCTCCTACTTTTAATGATTCATCTGTTAGAAATGCATATTCTTTTCTATGTAATTTAACTACATTATATCCTAAAGTGCTAAATACATTTTTTATAATATGATTTCTTCCTTCTTCTATAGTTATTTCTATAATACTATAATTTTTATCATTTTTCTTTATTTTAACTCTTTTAGGTATACATTTTCTTTTATCTATAAGTATTCCTTGTTCTAATTTTTTTAAATCTTCTATCTCAAAATGTTTATCTAATTTTGCTATATACTTTTTTTCTACTTTAAAAGATGGATGCATTAATATATTAGCAAGTGTTCCATCGTTAGTTAAAATTATTAAGCCAGTTGTATCATAATCTAATCTACCTATTGGATATATTCTAACACTTGTATCAATTAAATCTACTACTGTAGTTCTATTTAATTCATCACTACTACTTGATATAACACTTTTTGGTTTATTTAATAAATAATATACTTTATTATCATTTATCTTTAATGGTTCATTATTTATTTCTATAATATCATTATTATTTACTTTAGTTCCTAATGTAGTTATTTTTTCACCATTTACTTTTACTTTACCTGATTTAATTAATTCTTCTGCTTTTCTTCTAGAAGTATATCCACTATTTGCAATTACTTTTTGTAATCTTTCCATCTAATCACTCTTTCATTTAGTATTTTAACATTATTTAAAAAACTTTAAAAGAATATTATTTAACCTAAATAAAAAATTTAATTATTTATTAAAAAAATGAAATTCATTTAAGAAAATCATTCTATTATATATGGATGGTCTTTTGTTCCATCTCCACTTAGTAGTTCAATATTTGGATTTAACACTATAGATGGTCTAATATAAGGAACTGATATTACTCCACAATTTGCAACAAAAGTATCAGGATATACACAGAATGCTGAATCATAAACTCCATTTTCTGTATTACTAGTTTGACTTAATGGCGTTAATGTTCTCCACCATTGATTTGAATTGACTATTAAATATAAATAACAATTT
>CANRDR010000056.1 GCA_947629425.1 uncultured Bacilli bacterium
TACTTAAGACACTTCCTATCCTAAGCATAATTTTATCATGTATTTCGAATTTTTACCCCGAAAAATTTTTTACACCCGAGTTGCATATACTGTATTTGACAAATGTTTATAAATATGATAGCATTTAGTCACGGAAGCAGAAATGTTTTTAGTACATTACAATGTACGAAACTGTGTTCTTTACGAACGTATCGGTTTATGCCGAATGACTGTGGTATGGCTATTACTTTTGTAATAGTCATTTTTGTTGTGTAAAAAAATCTATAATTGTAGAATAAAAAGATAGATTTACAACCAAAAGTTAATAATATTGAAATTATTTATTAAAAATGATAATATTATATCAACAAAGGGATAATACCCACATTTGTTAATTAAAGGACTTTACGTCCACCCGAGATAGTTTCGTTGAAGACTATCTCTTTTTTAGTTATATATTTAGTATAATAATTCAAATGAACAAATCCATCTTTAATTAGTTGATTTATGAATTATTAGAACATAATAAAATTTATAAAGTAAAATAAAGTATATTAAATATTAAAAAATTAAAATTTATTAGTATAAATATGTAACTTATCATGATATAATTTTAATGAAAGAGTTGATTCTATGAAAAATGTAGTTGTATTTGGTGGAGGAACTGGATTATCTCATTTATTATTAGGTTTAAAATTATTTCCAATAAATGTAACTGTTATTACAGGAGTGGCTGATAATGGAAGATCTACTGGTATTTTAAAAAGAGAAATGAATATACCAGCTGTAGGAGATATTGGAAAAGTATTAATAACTATGGCAAACTGTGATAAAGATTTAGTAAATTTACTATCTTATAGATTTGATAATCCATCTTTAGAAAATCATCCAATAAGGAATTTACTATTAGCAGCACTAGTTGAACAAAAAGGCAATTTAACTGAATCTATAGATTTTATGTGTAAATTATTAAATATAAAGGGAAGAATTTTACCTATTACAGAAGAACAAATAGAATTAGTTGGTAAAATGACTGATGGAACTATTATTTATGGAGAAGAAGAAATAACAAAATCTACAAAAATAATTGAAAGTATAAAATATAATAAAGATTTTGTAGTTAATAAAGAAATATTTAAAGCCTTAAAAAATGCTGATTTAATAATTTTCTCACCAGGCAGTTTATATACTAGTATACTACCTCATTTAATAGTAGATAGTATAAAAAATGCAATAAATGAAAGTCATGCTAAAAAGTTGTATGTAGCTAATTTATTTACACAACCAGGCGAAACTGATGATTTTAAAGTAAGTGATCATTTAAAAATATTATTAAAATATATAAATACTATTGATTGTGTAATTGCAAATGATAAAAAAATACCTATAAATACTGCAAGAAAATATGAAACAAAAGAACAAAAAGATCCTGTTAAAGTAGATAAAAATAATATAGAAAAATTAGGAATAAAACTTATAGGTGATAAACTATATCATTATTCAAAAGATGGTACTATAAAACATAATTCATTAAAAACATCGTATTTAATATTTTCTTATTTAATGGATGAGGTATAATATGACTTTTACAACTAGAATTAAAGATGAAATAACTAAAGTAATTAATAATGAAGTAGATGCTAGAATAGAATTACTTGCATATATAAAATATACATATAAATTAGAAGATAAAAAAATAAAACTATATATAGAAAATGCATCATGTGCAAGATATATATTTAAATTAATAAAAAATATATACAATATAGATATTAATTTAACAATACGTACTCAAAAAAAATTCAAGTTAAAAACTATATATATATTATCTATAAAAGAAAAGATAGACTTAATATTAAATGAAATAAATGATTTAAATAAATATATTAAAGATAGTAGTAAAGAAGAAATATCTTCTTACTTAAAAGGAGTATTTTTAAGTTGTGGAACAATAAATGATCCAAAAACTAGCAAATATCATTTAGCATTTTTAGTAGATTTTTTAAAAGATGCAAAAACTATAGATTATTTATTAAAATTATTTAATTTTCATAGTAAGATATTAAGACGTGAAAAAAAATATATGATATATATTAAAATAAGTGAAGAAATAAGTGATTTTATAAAATTATTAGGGGCCATTAATTCATTATTTTACTATGAAGATATAAGAATATATAGAGATCATAAAAATATGGTAAATAGACTAAATAATTGTGAACAAGCTAATACAGAAAAAAGTATAAAATCCAGTTTAGAACAACTTGATAATATTAAATATTTAAAAGACAATGATCTAATAGATTTATTAGATGAAAAAGTATTATTAGTAATAGAATATAGAGAAAAATATCCTGAAACAACTATGAGTGAACTTGCTAATATAATATCATTAGAAAATGAAATAAATATAACAAAATCAGGAATAAATCATGCATTTAGAAAAATAAAAGATTTAGTAAATAAACATAAAAATATAGAGGAGTAAAAATGATACATATAGTAATTTGTGATAATAAAGAATTAGAAAAAATTATTAATAAAAAAAGAACTATGTTATTAAGAGGATATTCTAAAAGACGTATACCACATTCTAGAATATTTATTAATGACGAATTATATTTTGTAAATAAAAAAGAAAATATATCATATTATCATGCCATTGTTAGCAATGCAGAAAGTTTACAAAAATTAAATAATGAAGATATAAATAATATTTTTGATAAATATAATGATAAATTAGATTTAACAAATGAAGAAAAAACTAAATGGGGTAAAAAATGTATTTGTTTAATAGAATTTAAATCTTTAGAAAAAATAGATGGTATTAATATACCAAAATATACATCATTAGAAGATTGGTTAATGTATGAATCTTTAGAAGATATTAAAAAAAGTATTTAAATTTTAAAAATTAGTGTTATAATAAAGAACAAAAAAAGGGTGGTGTATTATGGCAAAGACTAGTAAAAAGACTAAAACAAAAAAAACTAAGAAAACAAATGTAGTTAATAAAGATAATGAACTATTAAATAATAAAGATTATAAAAATGCAGAAAAACTATTTAAAAAAGCTTTATATAAAGAGTCTTATGAAATTTATTTAAGTTTATTAGAAATATATCCTAAAAATAAAAAAATATATAAAAGATTAATAGAAACATTAACTGAAAATTATACTTATAAAGAAAATAAAAAAGAATTTAAAAAATTATTTAATGAATATGTTACTAACTATAAGATACTTGCAACTAAAAGAGAAGTAACTATACTTGAAAATAAATTATTAGAATACGATAAAGTAAAGGCTAAAGGAAAATCTAAATTTTTACTCATAGCGTTTTTAGGTATATTTGGAGTACATAAATTTATTGAAAAAAATTATTTTATGGGATTTTTATATTTATTTTCATTTGGATTATTTGGAATAGGTATAATAGTTGATTTAATAAATGATTATAAAACATATGAAAATGAATTTAGTTTAAATATTTTAAGATATATTATTTGTGCTTTAATACTTTTATTAGCATTTACTAGAAGAAGTTTAGATAATTATATATATATAGTTTTAGCAGCATTAATTTTAACACCATTAGTATATAGTAAGATATTAAAGTTTTTACCACATTTTATTAAAATTATAGGTGTATTAGTACTTTTATATTTTGGATTTAAAGAACAACCTATATTAATAACATTACCAAATAAATTAATAGGTACATGGACTACTGAAAATGAAAATACTAATATAAAAGAATTAAATATTAAAGATAATAAAACAACTATATCATTTACTGATAGAAAAGATACAACTGGTACTAATCAATATGATGCAACTAATAATATATTAAGAGTATTTGTAGATAATGATACTTATTATGTTTTTACAATAGATAAAGAATATAAAGAAATATGTAGAAGCAATGAATCTAAAGTATGTATGATTAGTTTTACAAAATCAAAATAAATTTACGGGAGGTTTTATGAAATATAATAATAAAATAGAATATTTAAAAAGAAAAATAAAAAGAACATATAAATGGTATACAAATGAAAGAACAGATGTTAATGCTACTATATTAGATATTGCAAAATTATTTAAAATAAAATTAGATGAAAAATATTTATCTAGCTATAAAATAAAATCAATAAATTATAATGATAAAATTAATATAGAAATAGAAGATACTAATAATAATATATTATATAAAGCATTTTATTCTGATAATTTAGTTAACTCTCTTACTAATAGAAATAGTTTCATTTATGTGACTATATTAGAAGATAATAAAAAAATAAATAGAGCATTTTATATAAATGATGATGAACCTTTTTTAGAAGATATAACTTATTCTAAAAATAATGAAAATATTGTATTAAGAAAAGATATTAATAAAGATATTTTTAAAGAAGTAATTATTGAATTAGAAAATCCAATAACTATATTTAGCAAATCAATAAAACGTACTAATAATTATATTTTAGAACAAATTGATTCTTGTGATAAATATGGAATTCATATGCATAAAAATTTTGATAGATATTGTTATAAATTAAAAGATAATAATATTATTTATGGAATTAATGAATTAAATAAAAGTGAAGAACATATAAAAATACAAGGTTTTTGTATTAAAGAAAAAAAAGATAATGTAATTTATGATTATGTTCCTTATAATATGAAAATTAATAAATATAAAGAATTATTTGATGATAATTGTTTATCTGTTATTATATTTAATGGTTATGAAGAAGAAATAGGTAATAGTTTAGAGATATATAAATACCCTAATAAATGTAATATAAAATATATAAGATTTAATAATAATTATAATAATGATTGCTTTGAAATAAATACAGATAATGGATATATAGATAGTAAATTAATTAATGAAATAATTATATTGTTAAAAGAAAAAATTAATAATAGATTTATAGAATTAACAATAGAAGAATTAAATAAATTTAAAGAACAATTAGAAATAAATAATGAATTAAAAAATGAATATTCTTTAAATAATTTTATAGATAAAAATATATTTGAAATAGATAATATAATAAATAATAGTAAATATTTAAATGAATATAAAGAAGATGCAATTAAGAAAGTATTAAAACCTTAATTGTTTTTTTATATATCTATTAAAAATATAAATAATTTTATAAAAGATATAATTGTATATAAAAATAAAATATTATTAAAAATTTATTGATATACAAACTAATGTATGATATATTTTTATTAGGTGATAGAATGTATAGTTATATAATAGGTAAAGTTACTGGATATGATAAAAATTGTATTATATTAGAAAATAATAATATAGGTTATTTAATAAATGTATCGAATCCATATAGTTTTAAGTTAAATGAAGATGTTAAAGTTTATTTATATAATCATATAAGAGAAGATGAAAATAGTTTATATGGTTTTAAAAGTAGTGAAGAAAAAGATTTATTTTTGAAACTTATAAATGTAAAAGGAATAGGGCCTAAGATGGCTATGCCTTTATTTGCAAGTGATGATATAAATAAAATTTATGATGCTATTAATAGTGATAATGTAACTTATTTAACTAAATTTCCTAAAATTGGAGATAAGGTAGCTAAACAAATAATATTAGATTTAAAAGGAAAACTAACTAGTCAAGTTGATTTATTTACAAATGATTCTAAAGAATTAGTTGAAGTATTAGAAAGTTTAGGATATAAAACTATTGATATTAAGAAAATATTATCTAAAATAAATACTAGTAATCCACTAGAATTACAAATTAAAGAAGCATTAAAGTTATTAGGAAAGTAGGACTATATGGAAGAAAGAATTATTGATAAAGAAGAAATTATAGGAGATAATGATAATAATATAAGGCCACAATATATAAGTGAATATATTGGACAAAACGAGGTAAAAGAAAATATAAAAATATTTATAGATGCTGCTAGAATGAGAAATGAATCATTAGATCATGTACTTTTATATGGACCTCCTGGATTAGGAAAAACTACACTTGCACATATTATTGCAAATGAATTAGGAACGAATATTAAAACTACTACTGGACCAAGTATAGAAAAAAGTGGAGATTTAGCAGCAATACTTTCTAGTTTAGAACCTGGTGATGTATTATTTATAGATGAAATACATAGAATACCAAAAGTTATTGAAGAAATATTATATCCTGCTATGGAAGATTTTGAATTAGACATAGTTGTAGGAACTGAAGGAAATACTAGAAATATAAAAATAGATTTACCTCCGTTTACATTAGTAGGAGCAACTACTAGAAGTGGAGATTTATCAAGTCCATTAAGAGATAGGTTTGGAATAGTATCTAAACTTAATTATTATTCAGAAGAAGAATTAACTGAAATAATAAAAAGAACTAGTAGAATATTAAATTTTAAAATAGATGATGATGCTGCTCAAGAACTTGCTAAAAGAAGTAGAAAAACACCGAGAATTGCAAATAGATTATTCAAACGTGTAAGAGATTTTGCATCAGTAATCGGTAATGGAGAAATAGATTTAGATATTACTAAAGATGCATTAAAAAGATTAAAAGTTGACAAATATGGATTGGATCAAATTGATTTAGAATATTTAACAAGTTTAATAAATAAATTTAATGGTGGCCCTGTTGGAGTTGAAACAATATCCGCAAGTATTGGAGAAGAAGTAACTACTGTATTGGATGTTATAGAACCATATTTATTACAAGAAGGTTTTATAAAAAGAACACCAAGAGGTAGAATGGCTACTGAGAAATCTATAAATCATTTAAAAGAAATGAAAATAGATTAAAGTTATTTATTAACTTTTTTAATTTGAATAAAACTATATAATATGATAAAATAACTAAAGTTAAAGGACTGATTAAAATGATGAAAACAGTTTGTTTAGTTGGAAGACCTAATACAGGTAAATCAACTTTATTTAATAGACTTATTAATGAAAAAAAATCTATTATTGCAGATATACCAGGCGTTACTAGAGATAGAATATATGGTGTTGTAACTTATAAAGATATTAGTTTTAATTTAATAGATACTGGTGGAATAGATTTATCAAATAATGATTTTAATGAATCAATAAAAATGCAAGCAGAACTTGCAATGGAAGAATCTGATGTAATAGTATTTGTTGTAGATGGTAGAACTGATTTAACAATTAACGATTATAAAGTAAGAGATTACTTATTAAAATCTAATAAAAAAGTAATAGTTGCAATAAATAAAATAGATGATAAAAAACATGAAGAAAATATTTATTCATATTATGAATTAGGATTTGATAATCTAATAATGATATCTGGAACACATAATAAAGGTATTAATAAATTATTAGATGAAATAATTAAAGATTTTAAACCGAATGTATTAGAAGAAGATAATACTATTAAATTTTCAATAATAGGTAGACCTAATGTAGGTAAAAGTAGTTTAGTTAATGCAATATTAAATGAAGAAAGATGTTTAGTTAGTGATATTGCTGGAACTACAAGAGATTCTTTAGATACAAAATTCACATACGAAAAAAAAGAATATACAATAATAGATACAGCAGGAATGAGAAAAAAAGGAAAAATATATGAAGAGATAGAAAAATATAGTTTTATTAGAAGTATGAAATCAATAGAACGTAGTGATGTATGTGTTATTGTATTAAATGCTATGGAAGGTATTATAGAACATGATAAACATATAGTTAATTATGCTATAGAATTAGGTAAAGCGATAGTAATAGTAGTAAATAAATGGGATTTAATTGAAAATAAAGATAATGAAATGAAAGAATGGATAAAAAATATAAGAAATAATTTTCAATTTATACCATATGCTAATATAGTATTTTTATCAGCTATTACTAAATCAAGAATACATACTTTAATGCCAGAAGTAATTAAATGTTATGAAAACGCTACGAAAGAAATAAAAACAAGTGATTTAAATAATGTTATAAGAGATGCATATATGTTACATCAACCACCTTCATATAAAGGAAAAAGATTAAAAATATATTTTGTTAGTCAAAGTGGATGTAAACCTCCTAAATTTACTTTTAATGTTAATAATAAAGGATTAGTACATTTTAGTTATGAAAGATATTTAGAAAATAAAATAAGAGAATCATTTGATTTAACAGGTACACCAATAATATTACAGTTTAAAAATAGAAGTGAATAAATGAAAATAGAAATAGATAATATTACTTTAGAATGTATAATTAATAGAAAAAAAATAAAAAATATATATTTTAGAGTAAAAGAAGATTTAAAAATATATGTTAGCTGTAATTATTTATGTACTGATACTTATATAAAGAACTTACTTTTAAAAAATAAAAAAGATATAATAAAAATGTATAATAATATGAAAAATAAAGTAATAGCTGATGAAAGTATATATTATTTAGGTAATAAAATGAATTATATAAATAATAATAAAATATATATAGATGGTTTAAATATATATGGGCCTAGTATAGAAAGTATTAATAATTATTTAGAAAGTAATTCTTTAAAAATATTTCAAAATAGATTAGATAATTTAATAATACTATTTAATGATTTACCTAAATTTAGATTAAGAATAAGAAAAATGAAAACAAGATGGGGTGTATGTAATAAAAATAGTATGACTGTTACTTTAAATACTGAACTTATTCATAAAGATGTAACTTTAATAGATTATGTTATTATACATGAACTATGTCACTTTAAATATATGGATCATTCAAAACTTTTTTGGAATGAAGTATCTAAATATTATCCATACTATAAATTAGCAAGAAAGAGGCTTAAATTATGATTAATTCTGTTAATAATATAAATATAAAAAAATATTCTAAATTATTAGAAAAAAAATATAGAGATCAAGAAAATTTATGTATATTACCAGGTGAACATTTAGTTAAAGAGGCTATAAAAAATAATTTAGTTATAGAAATATTTTTATTAGAAGGTATTGAAAATATATATGGAAATGTAACTTATGTAACTGAAAATGTAATGAGAAAATTAACTAATTTAAAAACTATACCTAATGTAGTAGCAGTATCAAAAAAAATAAATCCTAAAGAAATATTTGGAAATATTATTATGTTAGATAGTATTCAAGATCCAGGAAATTTAGGTACTATTATTAGAAGTGCTGTTGCATTTAATATAGATACTATTATATTAGGAAATAATACTGTTGATTTATATAATGAAAAAGTATTACGTGCTACTGAAGGTATGATATTTAATATAAATATAGTAAAAGATAATTTATTAGAATCTATTAATAAATTAAAAATGAAAGGTTATAAAATAATAGGTACTAAAGTAGATGGTGGTATAGATATAAAAAATAAAAATTTAGATAAATATGCAATTATATTAGGTAATGAAGGTAATGGAGTAAATAATGAACTTTTAGATTTATGTGATAATTATATTTATATAAATATGAATAATTCTTGTGAAAGTTTAAATGTAGCAGTAGCAAGTAGTATAATAATGTATGAACTAAATAAAAAATAAAGATATTTATTAATTGTTAGTATTAACTACAATTTTTTAATACTTTGATATCAACTAACATAATTAAAAAAATACCTTCCTAGAAATCTAGGAGGTAACTATGAAGTTGATAACATAATATCAACTACTTAATTTATATCATAAATATTTGTACTTGTAAAGAACTAAATTATAAAGTATAATGTAAATAGAGTAAGAAAGTACTCAAAAAATAAAAATTATATACGAAGAGAATAATTATATAACCAATCTCTCTCATAAGAACA
>CANRDR010000057.1 GCA_947629425.1 uncultured Bacilli bacterium
CTATAAAAATTGAAAGTAATAATATAGATTTAAAATGTAGTAAAACAATAAAATCATACTCAAGTTTGTTAAGTGCGTTAGAATATTCGCTTGCAGGTGCTAAAGTTGATACACCTAACAGTAATTTATATTTAAATAATGCTCCAAAATATTATAATTTGTTGAATGCATTTTATAGATATAATAGTGTGGATAAATATTATGATTATGTTTATCATGCTGCTAATAATGGTTCTTTATATACAAATAAAATTCAAGATGCAAGAGAAATTAGACCATCCATAGTGCTAAAAAGTGATATAAAATTAATAGATGGCAATGGAACAAAGACAAATGCATATAAAGTAGATGAAAATCCATTTGATGAGGGAACTCTTGCATATGAAATAATAAAGAATGCACAAAATGTAAGAGATAATATAGATACAACAAATACAACAAAATTATCACCAGTACCAGAAACAGTACCGGCACAAGAAGTAAGTGGGCCGAATGAAAGAACACTATCATTAACGGAAGATGATTATGGTAATTCATATTACTTTAGAGGAAATGTACAAGACAATTATTTAAATTTTAATAATATGTGTTGGAGAATTGTAAGAATAGAAGGCGATGGAAGTATAAAATTAATATTAGAAGATACAACGACAACATGTAAAACAGCAACTCGTGGTGAAAATTCATTTATAGGACAGGGAGTTTATGGATATAGAATTGAAGAAAATAATATAGCAAGATTTGATTACAAAAATAATTTGAATGGCTCTAACAATTCTGTAAAAAACTTGATAGATAATTGGATAAGTGAATTTAATGAAATTTCTAAAACAAAAATAAAATTAAAAAACTGGTGTATAGGTAATCAAATAGATTGGTATGACTTTACTACAGGCAATGCTTCTGATAATTATAATGATTGGGTATATTCAGAACCTTATAAAAGATTATATGGCTTAGGAAATACAGAAAAAAGTATAAAATTAAAATGTAATAAAAATAATGATGAAAAAGTAAGTGATATAGGAGGACTATTAACAGCAGATGAAGCAACATTAGCAGGATATAATCAATATAATATTGTACAATCAACTTATTTATATATTTATAATCAAAACTGGTGGTTAGCAACCCCAGCATCTCGTGCTTCTGATCATGATTCCGCATTTTCTATTCTGGATGATAGATTTTATAACCGTGATGTTCGTAATAATAGTGGCGTACGGCCTGTTATTACATTAGAATCTGAAATTAAATTAAAATCAGGTAATGGAACAAAAGAAAATCCCTATATCATAGAATAAACAAAAATCTAATATTAAATTAACTTAATACTCTAAAATTAAAGTTAGAGTATTTTTTGTAATTATTTGTAATTTTTTTAATAAAATTTTAAATAAAAAAAAGGAAATACAAAAAAATAGAGTATATATATAGTGAAGGGTAAATTAGAAGTATTATTAAATAACCTTAGAAAGAAGTGAGATTTTGATTAATATTAAAGAACATGAAATGATTGAATTAACTTTTGACCCATTATTTAAATCTTTATTTGGTAAAGAAAAAAATAAAGATTTATTAGTATTTCTTATTAATACTTTATTAAAATTAAATATTACTGAAAATGATATTATAATAAATAATACAGAATTATATAAAGAAAATATAAATGAAACAGGAAAAACAGTAGATTTAATAGTAACTATAAAGACTAGTATAATACTAAATATAGAACTAAATGGAAATACAAATTATCCAGGATTAATAAATAGAAATGTAGCATATATAAGTAAAATATATTCAGAACAATTTGAAATAAAACAAGATTATTATAAAACATCAAAAAAATGTATACAAATAAATTTAAATAATTTTGGAATAACAAAAGAAAAAGATATGTTAATATATAATTTAAATGATAATGGAATAAAATTAACATCAAATATAGAAATATATTATATAGATATAGAAAAAGTAAGTAAAGAGTGTTATGATAAAGACATAAAAAGATTTATGAAAGTAATGATGTCAAAAAATTATAAAGAAATAGAAGAAAATACTCAGTATATGGGAAAGTTAGGTGAAAAGTTAGTGAAAGAAGTAAAAGAATTAGCCAATGAAAAATTCATATATGGTTTATATGATAAAAAGAAAGATGAAGAAATGATAAGAAATAGTATAAGATATGGAGCATATGATGAAGGAATAAAAGATAAAACTTTATCTGTAGTGTTAAATATGATAAAAGAAAGAATCCCAATAAATATTATTAGTAAAGTAACAGGACTAACTAAAAAAGAAATAGAAGCAATAAAATAAAATATTTCTTTTTTTTATACTTGAAAGTACTTATTATTTGTAGTATCATTTAGTTAGAGTAAGAAAGACTCAAAAAATTAAAAATTATATACGAAGAATTGAATTATATAACCAATCTCCTTCAGAAAAACATTTGTTCGCTGGGGGGGGTTATACTTATATAATTTTTTTATATGGAAAAAGGTGTATATATGAAGAAAAGATATATAGTAGTGTTAGTAATAATGATAGTATGTATATTAAGTACAATAAAGTTTACATATGGAAGATTTACATATGAAAGTGAAGTATTAGGAACAGTAACAACAACATCAAGAAATCCATTTAATGTAGGAACCCTTGCATATAGTATAGTAGATAATGCAATGAATGGAAACAGTGAAAATCAACAAAAAACAATATATAGTGAAACACCAAAAACTAAACCAGCACAAGAAATAAATGAAGAAAATGAAAGAACATTATCAGTAACAGAAGATGATTTAGGAAACTCATATTACTATAGAGGAAATGTATTAGATAATTATATAGATTTTAATAATATGTGCTTTAGGATAGTAAGAATAGAAGGAGACGGTGCAATCAAGCTAATATTAGAAGATAAAGAACATGTATGTAGTGAAGCAATAGGAGCAGAAAATTCATTTATAGGAACAGGACAATATGGATATAATAATACAACATTAAATGAAGTAGAAAATGTTATAGTTGGAGATTATGAAAAATGTACATCAAATAAAGACAATTGTATGAAAACTAAATTTGATGATTGGTTAGATAAAAATAATTTTGATAAAAGATTATTAAAAGAAGATACATGGAATTTAGGAGATTTAAATACATTTTATACTTCAGATTCATATGGATCCATTGTAGATTATAGAGATACTAGTAGTAGTAGTTTATTATTTAGATCTGCATTGATGATAGGCTGGAATAGTAATACTCCTTTAAGTTTATTAAAAAGTGAAAAAGAAAGTACTGTTAAAGATTATGTAGCAACATTAAGCGCAGAAGAAGTGGCATATGCAGGAGCAAGATGGAGTAACTCAAATACTAATTACTATTTATATAATAAAACGCATGATTGGCTTTTATTGTCTCTTTACAAAATAAATGTAAATCGAATTCATGTATTTCATGTAGCTGGTGAAACAGGACCTTGGTGGACCGGATATAGTGGAAAAGGTTCTCTTCTTGATATAGAATATTATAATTATAATTCTAAATATTTAAGACCATCTATAGTATTAAAGAGTAATATAAAACTAATCAGTGGAGATGGAACAAAAAATAATGCATATAAAGTAGATGAAAATCCGTTTGATGATGGAACCCTTGCATATAATATAGTAAAGAATGCACAAAATGTAAGAGATAAAAAAGATACAAGTAATACAACAAAATTATCACCAGTACCAGAAACAACACCAGCAAAAGAACCTAGTGATGAAAATGAAAGAACACTATCATTAGCAGAAGATGATAATGGAGCATCTTATTACTTTAGAGGTAATATACAGGATAACTTTATAAATTTTGCGAAAAAATGTTGGAGGATAGTAAGAATAGAAGGAGATGGTTCAATAAAATTAATATTAGACTATAGTACGAAAAAATGCGAAGAAGTAAAAACAGATAATCAAACTGGCAGTATTGGAAATAGCAATGCATTTATAGGTCAAGGAGTTTATGGCTATACAAAAGATAATGATTTAGTTAGGTTAGACTATATAAATAATGAAGGTGGCAAACTGGATAATAAGCCAGGTGCAAAACAGATGATTGACGATTGGTTAAATAGTACAAATAATATATCAGATAGTGATAAATCAAAATTAAAGACAGATAATTGGTGTATTGGAAATACAACAGATTGGTTTGAAATTCCAGGACAATCTTCAACTAACTATCAAAATAAATTGTATTCAGAAGCATATAGAAGGTTATTTGGGTTGGAAACACAAAAAACTACAAGTTTAAGATGTAATGGGAACAAAGATGAAAAAGTAATTGATTATGGAGGTTTATTAACAGTAGATGAAATAGTTAATGCAGGATATTTATATGGAAATAATGAAGTAGATAACTATTGCTATTTAAATATTCCTATAAATAATAATAATAATAATTATTGGTGGTTACTTACTCCAGCTGTTCGCGATGCTAATTATGATTATGTTTTTGATGCATTTGGTGGAGATGGTATTAATTATGTCAATGGTTATGGTAACATGTATGGCATACGTCCATCTATAGTATTAAAGAGTGATATAGAATATGTATCAGGAGATGGAACACAAGAAAACCCTTATCAAATTTAAAGAATTTCTTTAACAGATTTTCTTTTTTTTATAAAAATATGAAAAAAAATAAAAAAAAAAAAAAAAAAAATAAAAAAAAAAAGGAAATGCAAAAAAAAAGAGTATATATATAGTGAAGGGAGGAAAAGAGATGTATAAAATAAATGAGGTAATTCAAGAAGAAATAAGTGACTGTGGAATATGTTGTCTTAAATGTATAATTAACTATTATGGAGGAAATATTTCTCTAGAAAGTTTAAGATTTAAAACAAATACAGATGACACTGGAACTAATGCATACGAACTTATAAGTGCCTCCTTAAAATTAGGTTTTAATGCATTAGGTAAGAAAGTTGATAAAATAAATACTAAAGATTTACCAGTTATTGCCCATCTTAAATTAGATAATAATTTTTATCATTTTGTTGTAATATACAAAATAAAAAATAATCAAATTTATATGATGGACCCTTCAGTCGGGAAAAGGAAGATCACTCTAAACGATTTTTATAAAATATTTACTGGTGTAATATTAATATTTAAACCAATCAATTCTCTAATCACTTATAAAGACACTAAATATCTAGAAAAAAATATAATCGAATACTTAAAAAAACATAAAATAGTTCTATTAATTCTGATCACGTTAAGTTTATTTTCTCTTTTCATTACAATACTCTTAAATTTAGAAGTTGAATTTATTAGTATTAAGTATTTTATTATAATATTTAGTTTCTTAATTTTAATTAATGAAGTATTATTAATAATTAAAAATAATTTAATTATTGATTATACAAATAAAATTAATAAAAATATAATTATTTCATTTGTTAAACATTTATTTAATCTCCCTTTAAAATATTTAAAATTAAAGAAGAATGGAGAAATAGTATCAAGATTTAATGAGTTAAATAATCTAACAAATAATATTATAAGTATATGTATCGATATAATATTTACAAGTTTATTAATTAGTGTTTTATTCATAATCCTTTCTAAGAAGAAAAAACTATCCCTATTTATTATTATAGTATTATCAGTATTTTTTATAGCAAATATAAAGATATATAAAAAATTAATTAATAAAATAAGATATTCTATTAATTTAGAAGAAACTTATAATTCTAGTATAATAGATTATATATCTAATATAGAAACTATAAAAAATATAAATGTATATGATTATTTTATAAAAAACATTAATAAAAATATAATTAATAGAAATAAAATAAATAAAGAATTATATAAAAAAATATATAAAATAAATTCTTTAAATAATATATTTTTAAATATATTTCTACTTATAATATTATATTATTTATTAAAAAATAATTTTAATATTACTAATTGTTTAACAATTTATATTATTGTAAATTATTTAATATCTAATATAAAAAAATTAATAGATTATTATCCCTCAATACTATTATATAAAAGTTTTATATTAAAGAATAATGATTTTTTATCAATAAGTGTTTTACCTCCTTCAAAAAATATTCACAACTTTAATATAATAAACTTAAATAATATTAGATATAGAATAAATAATAATATAATATTAAATAATTTGAATTTTAAAATAAAGTATAGAGAAAAAATACTTATAAAAGGCCCTTCAGGAATAGGTAAAAGTACTATGCTTAAAATAATTAATAAAGAAATAGATAATTATGATGGAAATATATTAGTAGATAATATTAATTTAAAAGATATTAATGTATCTAATTTAATAACATATACAAGTCAAAATGAACAATTATTTAACGATACTATACTTAATAATATTACTTTAGATAAAAACTATGATAAAGATATTTTAAATAATATAATAAAAATATGTAGAATTAATGAAATAAAAATAGTGAACGAAATAGGATTAGATTCCAATATTATAAACAATTCTAATCTTAGTGGTGGAGAAAGAAATAGAATTGTTTTAGCAAGAAGTTTATTTCATTCTAAAAATATTATTATATTAGATGAAGTATTAAAAGAAGTAGATTATGATTTAGAAGTTAATATTATAAAAGATTTATTAGATTATTATAAAGATAAAACAATTATTTATGTAACTCATAAAAATGTTGACTATTTATTTCCAAAAGTCTTTAATTTTTAGAAAGGAGTATATATGGTCTTAAGTAAAGATGACTTAATTAATACTACTGGCGGAGGCACAGCAAATAAATTAGGTTTAGGTGCATTACTTACTGCAATAGGAACTATTATAATAGGTTTTATTGACGGATTTTTAAGACCTTTAAAATGTAATTCATGACAAAAGAAGAATTAATCATGATTAAAGGTGGAGAAGCTTCTGGTAACTATATTAGTTCATTGGTAAAACTATTTAGTTTTTTCCTTGATTTAGGCAGAAGTATAGGTAGTGCTTTAAATTATGCATTACATAAAAAAACCTGTAATTAATACATTTAGGCGTTAAAAAAATAATGCCTTTTTGTATGTAATAAAAAATTTTTGTGTTATTATATTAATAGTGATGTTATGGATAAAATAATTAAAGATATATTAATAAAATTAGAAACTAATAATAATACTGCTTATATAACAGGTGGTTTTGTTCGTGATAAATTATTAGGAATAGATTCTTTTGATATAGATATTACAACTTCTATGGAACCAAATGAAATTAAAAAAATATTAAATATAAATAATAATGTTTATTATGGTTCAATAAATATAAAACATAAACAATATAATATAGATATAACTACTTATAGAGAAGAATTAAATTATAATAAAAGAAAACCAAATATAAAATATACTAAAGATATAAATATTGATATAAAAAGAAGAGATTTTACTATTAATGCAATATTGATGGATAAAAATGAAAAGATAATAGATTTAACAAATGGTATTAATGATTTAAATAAAAAAATAATAAGATGTATTGGTAATGTAAATAAAAAATTAACAGAAGATCCATTAAGAATATTACGTGCTATTAGATTATATAGTATATATGATTTTGATATAGATGAAAATATAATAAATTTTATAAAAAATAATCCTAATATAGTAAGTACTTTAAGTAAAGATAAAATAAAACAAGAATTAGATAAAATGATTAAATCAAAAAAATTAAATGGTTTTAAATTAATAAAAGAATTAAAATTAGATAAATATTTAGATATAAAATATAATGAATTAAAAGTTACTAATAATATATTAGGTATATATGCTCAAATAGAATTTAATAATTATAATTTTAAAAAAGAAGATAAAACTAATATTAATAAAATAAAAAATATATTAAATATTGGTAAAATTACTAATAAAACTTTATTTAAATATGGGTTAGATATTAATTTAATAGCAGGAGAAGTATTAAGTATTGATAAAAATGAAATAAATAAAATGTATAATAATTTAAAAATAAAATCAAAAAAAGATGTAAAATTACACTACAAAGATATAGTTAATTTAAAATATGTTTGTTATAATAATATTAATTCAGTTTATAATGATATTATAGATAATATTTTAGAAAATAAATTAGATAATAATAAAGAAAGTATAAAAGAATTTTTAAGAAAGAAGGAGTAATATGACAGATTTAATATATAATGTAATAAAGAATAAAGATTATGTTATAAGACCATTTTTATTTAAAATAATAAAAGAACAAAATCTTACTTTAAATGAAACTTTATTAATTATATATTTATCTAATCAAGAACATCCTGAATTAGATTTAAAATTAATAAATAAAATTACTTCTTTAGATAATAAAGAAATATTAGAAGCATTTAGTTCATTAACTAATAAAGGTTTAATTTCTACTGATATAAAAAAAGATGGAGATAGAGTAATAGAAGAAATTAATTTAGATGGTTTATATAAAACTTGTGCTAGCAAAATAAATAAAGATGTAGAACAAGAAAATAAAAAAAATATATTTGAATTATTTGAAAGTGAATTTGGAAGAACATTATCTCCTATGGAATATGAAATAATTAATGCATGGCTTAGTAGTGGTATGAGTGAAAGTATTATTACTGAAGCATTAAAAGAAGCGACATATAATGGAGTTAGTTCTTTAAGATATATTGATAGAATAATATATGATTGGGGTAAAAAAGGATATAAAACAGTTGAAGATATAAGAAAAAATAAATATAAAAGCGAAGAAAAAAATGATACATTCTTCGAATATAATTGGTTAGATGAAAACTGAAGATATATTAAAAAGATTAGATATAATGATACCTAATCCTAGATGTGAATTAAATTATAATAAAGATTATGAATTATTAATTGCAACTGTTTTATCTGCACAGTGTACTGATGCTAGAGTAAATAAAGTAACGGAAGTTTTATTTAAAAAATATGATATATTTACACTTAGTAAATCAAATATAAAAGATATAGAAAAAATAATACATAGTTGTGGAAATTATACTAAAAAAAGCAAATATATTAAATCTATTGCAGAAAATTTAGTAAAAGACTTTAATGGTGTAGTACCTAATAATAGAGAATATTTAGAAAATTTAAGCGGTGTAGGAAGAAAAACAGCAAATGTAGTTTTGTCTAATCTATTTAATGAACCATGTATAGCAGTAGATACACATGTAGAAAGAGTATCAAAAAGATTAGGTTTAGCATATAATAAAGATAATGTATTAACTGTAGAAAAAAAATTAATGAAAAAATTTCCTAAAGATAAATGGTCAAGATTACATCATCAATTAGTATTATTTGGAAGATATATATGTAAAAGTCAAAATCCTAATTGTAAAGATTGTTTATTAAAAGAATATTGTAAATATTATAAAAAAATAAGTAAGAATTAAAAAAATAAAAATTTAATACTCTAAAAATAAAAACTAGAGTATTTTTTAAACTTTTTTAATAAAATTTCAAATAAAAAAAAGGAAATGCAAAAAAATACAGTATATATATAGTGAAGGGTAAATTAAATACTCTTTTA
>CANRDR010000058.1 GCA_947629425.1 uncultured Bacilli bacterium
CAGGAATAAATCCTGATATAAAAGTAGAATTAGATGATAATTATTTAAATAATCCTATAGAAGAAAATGATACTCAGTTAAATGAAGCGTTAAGATTACTTTCATAATTTCGACACAGTTCGACATAACTTGACAATAGTTGACAGTACTTGACAATATATTTTCTTCAAATTTGTCGTTTTGTATACTATAATGAACTTGTGTGTATGAAAAGGGAGAAGAGATTATGAAAAATAAAATACGTGTAGTACTAGTAGATTCTGATAAAGAACAACTAAGAAGTATGGAGCAGTATTTTAGCAGTCACGCAGTAATTAATGTAGTAAAAAAATTCAGTGATGGATTAGAAGCAGTTAATTACATTAAAACTTATCCAAATAGATTTGATGTATTAGTAATGGATCTTTTATTACAAAATAAAGATGGATTAAGTATTATAAAAGAAATGAGATCTAATAAAATAAAAAAAGATATAATTATATTAACTGGCTATAATTCATTAGATATAATAAAACAAGTAAGTATGTATAATATTAATTACTTTATGTTAAAACCATTTGATTTAAAAGATTTAGAAAATCAAATAATGAATTTAAATATAAGACAAACAAATATAATTGATAAAAATAAACAATTACAATCAGAAATATCTGCATTATTACATTCATTAGGAATACCTAGTCATGTAAAAGGATATGAATATATTAGAGAAGGAATAGGATTAATGTATAATGATCCATCTATGTTAGGAGCCATTACTAAAGAAATGTATCCAGAAATTGCAGATAAATATAATACAACAAGTAGTAGAGTAGAACGTGCAATAAGACATGCTATAGAAATAAGTTGGGATAGAGGAGACTACGACTTGATGGAAGAAGTATTTGGACATAGTGTAGATTATGATAGAGCAAGACCTACCAACAGTGAATTTATTGCAACTTTAACTGATAAATTAAGATTAGAAACAAAATTATGAATAAATTTTAAATTTTATCCTCATTATATACATAAGATATATAAGGAGGATTTTTTATGTCACGAAAAAATGATTGTGTTGAAAAAATATTAACTGCATCAGAAAAAGAAATGTTAAAACTAAATCATCCATATGTTGGAAGTGAACATTTAATACTTGCACTTCTTAAAAATCAAGATATTAAAGATATCGCTATAAATTATGGATTAACATATGAATTATTCAAAGAAGAACTAATTAATATTATAGGAAAATCTTCTATAAAAACAGAAAAAATACTACATACACCATTATTAAAAAGTATAATAAATGATGCTAAAAAGAATGCAAAAGAAAATAATGATGGAATAGTCACACCAGAACATTTATTTATAAGTGTACTAGATAGTGGTGATGGAATAGGTATAAGAATACTTGTCAGTATGGGAATAGATATAGATAGTTTATATAATGAATTAAAAAGAAATAATGGACTTATATCAACTAATTTAAATAAATATGGTTATGATTTATCAAATAATGATACTATTTTAACAAAAAGAGAAGATTCATTAAAAGAAATAGTAGAAATACTTTTAAGAAAAAATAAAAATAATCCATTATTAGTAGGAGAAGCAGGTGTAGGAAAAACTGCTATAGTTGAAGGACTTGCAAAAAAAATAAAAAATAATTGTTATCCACTATTAAAAGGATATAAAATTTTTAATTTAGATATGTCTTTATTAGTTGCTGGTAGCAAATATAGAGGAGATTTTGAAGAAAGATTAAATGACGTAATAAAAGAAGTATTAAATAATAAAAAAATCATTCTTTTTATAGATGAAATACATACTATAGTTCATGCAGGAGGTTCAGAAGGTGCAATAGATGCTGCTAATATATTAAAACCATATTTATCTAAAGGAGACTTAAAAGTAATAGGAGCAACTACTACAAGAGAATACGAAAAATATATTAGTAAAGATAAAGCATTAACAAGACGTTTTGATGTAGTTAGAATAGAAGAACCAACAAATGAAGAAACAAAAGAAATATTATATTCACTTAAAGATAATTATAAAAAATATCATAATATAAATATAACTAAAACTAATTTAGATATGATATTATCTTATTCTAATAAATATATATTAGATAAAAAAAATCCTGATAAAGTAATAGATGTATTAGATAGTGTATGTTCAATAGTAAAAAATAATAATAAAGATAAAATACTAAAAAAAGATATATTAGAAGTAATTAGTAGAAAAGTAAAAAGAAAATTAAATATAAATAAAGAATTAATATTAAAAAATTTAACAACTAAAATATATGGACAAGATAATGTTTTAAAAAATATATTAGATATAATAGAAACGAATAATAGTGCAAGTATTTTACTATTAGGAGGTATTGGTGTAGGTAAAAGTGTAAGTATACTTGAATTAAGTAAAGAAATAAATATGGATTTTATAAAAATAGATATGTCAGATTATTCTAATAATTATAGTGTTAATAATATATATAATGGAGAAAATAGTTTATATAATAGATTAAAAGATAATAGTATTATATTATTTGATAATATAGAAAAATCTAATAAATCTGTAATAAATATAATACTTAAAATAATAGAAAATAAAGAAATATTAGATAAAAAATTAAATAATTCTTATATATTTTTAAGTGCAACTAATAAAATAATATATAATATAGGTTTTAATAATATAACAAATAATATATCTTATGATAATAAAGAAGTATTAGATAATGTAGATTATGTTATTAAATTTAATAATATAGAATTAGATTCAATAAATAAATATATAGAATATAATAATATAAAAGATTTTGATATAAATATGTGTGATTATAAAAATTATGGATTTAGAGGTGTTAAAATAAGTTTAAATAATAAAAATTTAATAAAATAAAAACCATTACTTAGATGGCTTTTTTAGTTCTAATATTTTATCTTTAGTTCTATTATTTACTTGAAAAGAATTACATCTATCATATTCTAATGCATCAATACTAATTAAATCAAATAAACTTAATAATTCTTCTAAAACATCATCATTAGGTCTTCTTATATCTTTTATATCTTTATTAACTCTACCTAATGATAATAAATTTTCTAAATAAAATAATTTTTCAGTTAAATTAATAATATTTCTTAATTGATATTTTTCTGGTTCTTTTATTGTTCTAAAGTAATTATTTCTAAAAGTTATATATTTATAAATAGATTTTTCATGTGTATTTAATTTGCTATTATTATAATCTTTAATTTCTAATAATTTTCCAAATTGTGTTCTTTTTAAATAATAATTATTTAAGATATCATTATCAATGTAAGAATCATTAGTTAATTCATGATATTCTATACCATTATAAAAATTAATATTTTCTAATTGTACTGTATTATTAGAATTAACTAAATTATATTTATCAGTTTCTGGATATATATTAGTAGTTGCAATTAATAATCTTTCTTTTGGATCAATAGTAGACATTTCACTTTTTTTAAATTTGTACATTTTATCTTTATTAGGTACTAATTTTGAACATCTTCTCTTATCATCTATTAAATAAATCATATAAATCCTCCTTGTGTGGATATTATTATAATAAATAAAATAGTTTATGTAAAGAAAAATTGTTAACAATTTAAATATATACTTATTTTTTTAATTGTGATAGAATATATTTATAGAAAGGGTGTTCTTGTATGAAAAAAAATATTCCTAAAAAAAATTATTTTATTTTAATTTTTATAATTGTATTAGTAGTAATAATATCTTTATTTATATTTAAATTTAGTGGATTATATAGTCAAAATAAATTAAAAAGAAGCTATTTATATAATTATGTAAATGAAGTAAATATAAATGATATAAAAAATATTTTAACGGAACCTAGTAGTGAATTATTTATATTAGTTACTGAAACTAATAATGATGATGTTTATAAGTTAGAAAAAAATATAAAGAAAATAATAAAAAAATATGACTTAAGAGATAATTTTATATATATTGATTATACAGATAATGAAGACTTAAGTAAATTAAATGATACTTTGGGAACAAAGATAGAAAAAATACCTGCATTATTATATTATAAAAATGGTGAATTAAGTGAAGTTGTTGATAGCAAAGAGACTTTATTTAATGAAGGAGATTTACAAAAGATAATTGATGCATATGAGGTAGAATAGTGATAAATGTAGTATTATTTGAACCAGAAATACCAGGCAATACTGGTAATATAATGAGAACATGTGTTGCAACAAATACTAAACTACATTTAATTAAACCTTTAGGTTTTAGTTTAGATGATAAATATATAAAACGTAGTGGAGTAAATTATATAGATAATTGTGATTATACAGTTTATGAAAATATAGATGAATTTTTTAGCAAAAATAAAGGCAAATATTATTTTTTAACAAGATATGGTCATAAACCACATACTAGTTTTGATTATAGCAATAAAGATGAAAATATATATTTTTTCTTTGGAAAAGAATCAACAGGAATACCACCTAAGATTTTAAAACCTTATATTGATTATTGTATGAGAATACCTATGACTGATAAAGTAAGAGCTTTAAATTTATCTAATACAGTTGCAATTATGGTTTATGAAGCGTTAAGACAACAAAATTATAAAGATTTATTATTTGAAGAACCTCATAAGAGTAAAAATTTTATAGAAGAAAGCAAATAAAAGGAACTATAATCAGTTCTTTTTATTTAATGTAATTTTATCTTCTATAAGTTTATTTATCGTTTTGCCGACATCGGCAAAATGATTATCAATGTTATTATTACTTAACTTGCAAGCACTTTTTGCTTTATCAATAACCCCCTACAAAATTTCCCCATTTTGAATAGCAAAATATGTTTGAGCAAGAGCTATTACAGATTTTCTACTGTCTCCTTTTTGTGCAATTAAGTAACATACATATCTCGATAATCTATAATCTTTTTGTTTTCTCATTTCATTTACCATTTTGTCGGTGCCGACAAAATGGTATATTCTGCATTTATAAATCAAAATTTTTTTACCTTTTTTTCTTGCAATACCATTTACCTAATGTCAGGAAAATGGTTATATTATTTAAAATCTTTCAAAAATAAAAAAGACTTCAAAAGCCTTTATTCGTTTATATTAATTGCATCAACAGGACAAGCACTTGATGCATCATAAACTTCATCTGAAATAGAACTATCAATCATTTCAGCTCTACCTTCATCATTAAATTTAAAATTTTCTGGAGCAATACTAACACAAGCACCACATCCAATACATCTTTCTTGAATAAATTCAACAGTTTTAGTTTCTATTGTAATTGCATCAACAGGGCACATTTCTTTAGCTTCCTTAGCTTCATCTGTAATAGAATCATTTATAACTACTGATTTTCCTTCATCATTAAATTTAAAGTTTTCTGGAGCAATACTAACACAAGCTCCACAACCTACACATTTATCGCTATCTACTTTCATTATAACCTCCAATAAAATTATACTATTATGTATTTTAATTTTCAATTACAAAAAATATGTAGAATTAAATACTAAAGTATGATAAAATTTTAATATAAGTAATTAGAATAATGAATGGGTGGTGTTTATATGAACACAAGAATGGATAAATATGCTGAAACTCCTAATTTAAAAAGTAGAACAGAAAGAAATAAACATTTATATGAAGATATAAAAAATACTGACATTGATAGTTTTGATATAAAAAGTAATGCAGAAGTATTAGATGAAGATTATAATGTTGTTGATGTAGACAAAATAAGAGATATGTTAGATAAAAAATATAGAGATACTATCCCTAAAAAACATTTAACAACTATAGAAGAAGCAGAAGAAGAAACTAAAAAAATAATAGATACTAAAGAATATGATATAAATGCAATATTAGATAAAGCTAAAAAAGAACAAAATGTAGATTATGAAAAAGAAAGATTTAAAAAAATTCGTGATACTCAATTTGATATATTAAATAGTTTAAATATTAAAGAAGAGGTAAAAACTGATGATGAAACAGAAGAAAATTTAGTAAATTTAATAAATACTATAACTGCATTAGAACTTAAAAATAAAAAGGAAGAAAATAGTACTGCATTAGATTTATTAAGTGATTTATCAGAAGATAAAGATGATTTACATAAAACAATGGAATTAGATAAAGAAGATTTAGAAGAAACTAATACTGATATAGATATGAAAATAGATGAAAATTATGATGATTTTAAAGAATTAGAAAATGATTTAAAATCAAGTAGTATTGCAATTAAAATTGTAGTAATAGTATTTATATTAATATTATTAATAATATTATTTATATTTTTAAATAATCACTTTGGTTGGTTTTAATAAATCCAACTTTTTTTCATATAAATTACTATGAAATGTTTTAAAACTAAATATAAAAAGAAGAAAAAGCCAATAGGTTTAATAATATTATTTATATTCTTATTAGATTTTATATTTATAAGTTATTTTTCTAATAAATTAAGTAAAAATATAGTAAATATTACTAGATTAAAAATAGAAGAAATAACTAAAGAATATTTAAATAATACTATAAAAAAATATTTAAATTTAGAAACTAATGATTATATTAAATTAAATATTGTTAATAATAATATTGAGAGTGTTGATATAGATAATAATAAAAGTAATATTTTATTAAAAAACATAATAGAAGATTTAGAAAATAATAGTGAAAATATAATAAAAGGTAATATTAATGATTATTATAACTTAGAATTACTTCAAGGCAATAATGGTATAATATTACATGTTCCTGCAGGTGTAATGACTAATAATGCACTTCTCGCTAATTTAGGGCCTAAAATACCAATTAAAGCAAGTTTTTTAAATAATATAGAATCAAATGTAGATGTAACTGTTAGTGATTATGGAATAAATAATGCTTTAATTAAATTATATATAATTATTAATTTAAAAATAGTTATAGAAATGCCTACAGAAAGTGAAGTATCTAATATTAGCTATAAATATTTAATTTCAAGTAAATTAATAAATGGTGTAGTACCTGATTTCATAGGCTCAAGTATTGTAAAATAATAATGTAAAGCATAAAATTATATCTTTTCATTAATAAAAGATGTGATATAATTTTTATAGTAGGTGGTGATTACTTATGGAAAATGTTTTTATAAATAATTTTATTAATTCTGGTATAAGTAATTACTTACTTATAAAAGATAATAAAGATTATGAAAAAGAACATATATTTGAAGTACATATTATTAAATGTTTATGTAAAATATATGGTGAAATTAATATAATTAATCCATATAGAATAAAAAATGAAAATAGTTTTAAAAGCAATATTATAATGTATGGATATAAACTTAAAGATATGGAAGAATTTTTTAAACTTTTAGATAATTATACAGAATGGTTAAATAGTGAAAAAGCAGTAGGTAAAACTGATGTTACTAGTAAAATAGAAATATCTTTAATAAATATGATTATAGAAAAAAATAAAGAAGTTAAATTTGATAAAGATGAAATTGGATATTTTAATGCTTTCTTTGATCCTGTTAACAATAATTTAGCTAAATTACATGATTTAATTACTGTTGATATAAATAAAGTACCAATGTATTGGAATGAAAAGAAAGAATTACTTAAAAATACTACTAAATTAAAATTAGTTAAAAAAGATTTATTAAGTTCTTCTACTTATGAAAAATATGGTTTAGAACAAAACGATGTAGCAAAAATGAGTGAAGAAAAAGTAAAAGATGTTAATGAATCTATATTAGAAAAAGAAAAAGAAGAACAAAAAAGAAATAAAAAATTTGTTCCAAAAAGTCTTATTATTACTAGTGGAAATGGGTTTGTAGATATATTAATGTTATTAAGTATTATGACAACAGAAATAGTAATAGGAGTACTAATTGCACTATATTTTATAAGAGGATAATAATTTCTTTAAATTATATCTTTTTTTTTATAAAAAAGTGTGTTAAACTATTTAATAGAATAGTGAGGAATTTTATATGCAAAATCAAATAACTATAAAAGATAATAATGGACAATCTATAAATGTTAACTTAATTAGTCATTTTAAAATTAAATCTACAGGCAAAGAATACGTGGTATATGATAAAGGTGAAAATGTAAATGGTGGTATTAAGATTTATGTTGAAGATACTTCTATAAATACTATTGATCAAAATATATGGGAAACACAAATTAAACCGTTGATAGGTAATATTATTAAAGGTGTAGATAATCCAGATTTAGAGTATGTTGGAACGGGTAATGAATTATTAATAACAGATGTAAATGGACCAAAAATTGTTGTAATGACTCAAGAATTTATAGATTCATTAAAAAATGAGTATTCAAAAAATAATAAACCTGTAGAAACAAATGCAGAAGCGCTAAGTAATGTATTTGGTGGAGAAAGTAATGCACCTCAAACTTCAGTAGAAAATCAACCTCCAGTTCAACAACCAGAAAATGAAATTAAATTTACGAGTCCAGGTGTGAATTTTGGTGCTAAATCTAATGAAGCAGAGAAATTTGCTGATCAGCCAGCAAGTTTATCATCAACTCCATCTCAAGTAGAGATACCAGTTGCACCTACACCAAGTGCTCCTGTAGTAGAAACACCAAATGCAACTCCTACTAATGAAAGTGCTTTAAATACTCAAGAAACACCAAATCCTACAAATGAAATTCCAGTAAATCCTGTTGAACAAAATACAGAAACAATAAGTAATAATATTCCTGTAGAACCTATTAATAATCCTGCACCTATGGAAAGCCCATTTAACGTAAATCCTGGAACTAATATGTTTGATACAAATCCTGTACCAAGTGAAACAACAACACCTGTACAAGAACCAGTCGCTACTGTTGTACCTCAAACTTCTCTAAAAACTAATCAAACAAATTTAACATCAGATATAGAATTTACTAAAAAATTATTAGAAATTGCTAAAAAAAAGTTAGAAAATGCTAAAGAAGAAGTAGCGCTATATGAAGATTATTTAAAAGTATTAGAAACTGGAACAAATACTAAAGAAGAATCAACTAATTTAGAAAATACAGCTGTTAATTTATTTGATAATAACGGGGCCTTAAATGCACAGGCATTAGAATTTGATTCAGTAAAACCAACGTTAAATATATAACCTAAGTTATAATACTTAGGTTTTTTCAGTGTGCCGTGCATGGCATATATCTAGTTGGTGAAAGTCCAATACACGCATAGGTATCGGTGAAGTGTTAGAGAAGCACAAAGCATCAATCGTGAGGTTGGGGCTAAAGGAAGTGTGAAACAAAATCGAGGGCTAACGAACAGGAACTTATTATAAGGCTATATAAATGGATAAGGTTGCATAACAAACTAAAGTCCAAAAGATACTCGT
>CANRDR010000059.1 GCA_947629425.1 uncultured Bacilli bacterium
GGTGGAATAGAAGATTGGTTTATAGATTCTTGTAGTAAAATAAAATACATGTTCCCAAAAGCACATGCCGCAGCATACGTAATAAGTGCATTTAGAATAGCATACTTTAAAGTACATCATCCAATATGGTATTATTCAGCATATTTTTCTATTAGATGTGATGATTTTGATGTTGATTCTATGTTAAAAGGAGAAACTGCAATACGTGCTAAAATAGAAGAATTAGAAAATAAAGGATATGATATAACTAATAAAGAAAGTAGTATCTTAGATGTATTATATGTTGCATTAGAAATGACAGCAAGAGGTTTTTCATTTAAAAATATTAATTTAGATAAATCTTCTAATAGATATTTCTTAATAGATGATGATAATAATAGTTTAATTTTACCATTTAGAGCATTAGATGGCTTAGGAATACAAGTATCTAATCAAATAGTAGAAGAACGTGCTAAAGGAAAATATATAAGTGTAGAAGACTTACAAAATAGAGGTAAAGTAAATACATCTGCTATTGAAAAATTAAGAAGTTTAGGAGTATTAAAAGATTTACCAGAATCAAGTCAATTAAGTTTATTTTAAATAAATATAAAATTATTAAAACTCGAACCATAAAAGTCCGAGTTTAATATCTTTCTGGTGCCCATATCCGAAGTCGAATCGGAACTTTCTTTCGAAAAATTGATTTTGAGTCAATCGCGTCTACCAATTCCGCCATATGGGCAAGTTCTATTTAATTATAACAATAATATTAAAAAATTAATAGTACTAAATTGTTTACTTTTTATAAATTTATAGATATTATTAATATGAAAGGAAAATAAAAATGGATAAAGAAATATTTAAAAATATAAGTTATGGAATGTATATAGTTTCTACTAAATTAGACAAACCTGTAGGATGTGTAATAAATACATTAATTCAAATTACTAGTGATAATCCAATAATATCTATATCTTTAAATAAAGAAAATTATACTAATGAAATAATTAAAAAAACTAAAACTTTTAGTATTTCAATATTAAATGAAGATATTAATCCAAATATTATATCTAAATTTGGATTTAATTCATCTAAAGATGTAGATAAATTTGCTAACCTAGATTATGAATTAATAAATAATATTCCTGTATTAAAAGAGGGAAGTAGTGGGTATTTAATATGTGAAGTAATAAATATAATTGATGCTGAAACACATGATATATTTATAGCAAGAGTTAAAGATACTAAAAAATTAAATGATAATACTCCAATGACTTATAAATATTATCATGAAGTAATAAAAGGTTCTGCACCTAGAAAGGCTCCTACATATATAGAAAAAAAGAACAATCATGAAGTTTGGGAATGTTTAATGTGTGGATATATTTTTGAAGGTGATATACCAGATGATTTTGTATGTCCTATATGTGGTGCTACTAAAGACTCTTTTATAAAAAAATAGCGATTTAGTCGCTTTTATTATTTCAATATTTTTTATTCTAAAGGTTTTAATTGTGGTAAATCTATTTTTTTATATTAGGTACAGCATTATATAATTTTAATATTCTTAGTTTTTCTTTATTTAAATATTCATTATGACTAGAAAGTTCTAAAATATCTTTTTTTGAAACTATATCTTCTAAATTATCTATTCCTAATTCATTTAAATATTTATAAGTTTTAATTGTATATAAAAGATTTTCTGAATGCTTTTTTAAATTTGTTTTAATTCTTTCAAATATATAATTTTTATCTATATTTTTTAATTTAGTATTCTCTACTATCCAAAACATATCTTTTATTATTGCTTGTTTAGATTTTTCATCATATAAAGGATTATTATTTACTCTTTTTATTACATTTTGAATACCTTCTAACTTCCATTTATTTACTGTAAATATTTGACTATTACAAGGCGTAATAAAATTATAATTATCATTTATTTCAATATTATCAATATCTTTTATAAATATTTCTAAATTTTTAATAAATAAGTTAATTATATTAGGATATAATTTAACAATTTGAGATAAATTATTTAAACAATTAAAACGTCTTTTCAATATTGGTTCTTGTTCTAAAAAGTAAGTAGGTTTTAAAGCTGCATTAGAATCTATATCTCTAGGTATTATAGATATATGAGATAAATATGCTTCATAATATGAATAATAATATGATTTTTCTTCTTTTAAAGGAAACATAAAAAATTGAGAAAATTCAAAATCTAATGGTGGTGCAATATCTATAATTTTATTATTTTCTTCTATAAACATTACATTTTCATAATGAAAATTTTGATCTTGTCTTAACATAGAAAGTAAAATATAATAAGCTAATTTTTCTCCAATATTTTTATTATTTTTAATAAAATTAGAATTTAATATTTTAGTATAATCATATATTTCCATACAATAATTTTCATAATATTTAATATCAACAAAAACTTCTGGATATTTATTAAAATATTCAAGTAAATTAATTAATTTTTGATTTTTATTTATTACAGATTCTACTAAAGTACCATAATCATTGTATTTAGCTTGTTCTTTATTTAATCCATTACAATATGCTAATTTATATTTAACAGTAGGATAAAAATATTCATTTATTATATTAGACCAAAATACTTCACTAAAAGCATAGAGTGGAGTATTATATGGTTTTGTTTTTGAAATAGGTTTAAATATATATTCTTTATTATCTATTAAAAATACTGGAAAATATTTAGTACTTTTAACAACTCCACTTGCAGAGCTAGTTAAATTTCTAGATTTGTTTTTTATGTCTAAATTAATTGGTTTATAATCTATATTCATAATAATTCCTTTCAAATAGTTATTATATTATTTTAATATATAATTTGCAATAATGGATAATTTTAAATAAAATATTTATAGGAGATAGATATGAAAAAAAATATACTAATTCACATACCACATTCATCTTTAAAATTACCAAAATGTTTTTTTGATAATATTATAGTAAGTAAATCATATATAGAAAAAGAAAATATATTTATAAGTGATTATTTAGTAGATTTATTTTCTAATGAATATGCTTATGTACTAAAATTTAATTTATCAAGACTTTGCTGTGATGTAGAAAGATATGTATTTAATGAACAAGAAGAAATGTCTAAATATGGAATGGGCGTTATTTATGAAAAAGATTCTTCTTTAAATAAATTTATAGAATTAAATGAAAATTATAAAAATTATATATTAAATAAATATTATTATCCTCATCATAATAAGTTAAATAATCTTGTTAATTATATAATAGATAAATATGATTTTTGTAATATAATTGATTTACATAGTTTTAGTGATGAATTTGTATATAAAATTTTTAAATATGAAAATACTCCAGATATATGTATAGGAACTAATGTATATAGTTATCCAAAATATAAAAAACTAATAATTAATCATTTTAAAGAATATGGTTATAGTGTATTAGAAAACTATCCATATAGTGGAAGTATAATACCTAATACATGTAAAGATTACAAAAAAATAAATTCTATTATGATAGAGATTAATAAAAGAATTTATTTAGATGATAATAAAATTATAAATAAAGAAAAATATAAAAAATTAAGTATGTGTATGAATTCTTTATATAAAAAATTATGAATAAAATATAATTATTAGTCCAATATAATATTGGAGGATAAATTATGGATAACGAAAATGAAGTTAATGTATTAGATGAATTAAATAAAGGTGCTACTATGGGAATGGATGCAATACATTTTGTATTAGATAAAGTACATGATGAAAAATTAGAAAACGTTTTAAATGAACAATATAGAGATTATCAAAATATATCAGATAGAATTTGTGAATTATATCCAGAATATAGTGAAAAAAAACCACATGAAACAAATGCAATGAATAAAGCAATGACATGGTATGGTATAGAAATGAAAACTTTGATGGATAAAAGTTCAAGCAAAATAGCAGAATTAATTATACAAGGAACAAATATGGGTATAATAGAAGGAAGAAAATTATTAAATCATAAAGATACAACTGAAGATGTAGAAGTAATTGCACAAGATTATGTACAATTTCAAGAAAATGCATTAGAAAAATTAAAGAAGTTTTTATAATTGACTATAACACTATATTGTGTTATTTTTTTTATGAAATGAAAAAATTAAATAAAAAAACTAAATTAATTATAATTATCTTATCAATTGTAATAGTATTATTTATTGCATATTTTTATTATTACTTAAATAAAACATATAACTTTATTATTCCATGTATAATAAAAAAAATAACAGGTTTATATTGTCCTGGTTGTGGTATTACTAGAATGATTTTTTCTTTAATGAAATTAGATTTTTATCAAGCATTTAGATATAATCCACTTTTATTCCTCTTATTTCCAATTATGTTAATATTTTTGATAGATTTTTTAATAAAATGGTATAAAAATAAACAAAATTATTTAATAAACAAAATAAGTAAATATAATTGGATAACATTATTAATAATAGTATTAGTATATACAATATTAAGAAATATACCATTATTTAGTTTTTTATTACCTACAGTTTTATTACTTTACATAATTTAATTTTTGCAATTTAATTTATAAATATTACATGTTATAATTATGTATATAAAAGAGGTTTTTGTATGGAAAAAAGTAAAGATTTTTATAAAACAGGTTTAAGTAAAAAAGAAGTAGAAGAAAGAAAACTTAAAAATTTAGTTAATTATGTAGATGAACCTAAAACTAAATCAGTAAAAGAAATAATTAAAACTCATACTTTTACATATTTTAATTTTTTAAATATATTATTAGGTGGATTAGTATTATTTAGTGGTTTAATTAGTGGCAGATTTTTATATTCTTTAAAAAATTGTTTATTTGTAGGAGTAATATTTACTAATACAATTATTTCTATAGTAGAAGAATTGCTTGCTAAAAAAACAATAGATAAGTTAAATGTAATTACAGAAACTAAAATAAAAGTAGTAAGAGATTCTAAAGAAATAGAATTATCTAGAGAAGAATTAGTAAAAGATGATGTATGTGTTTATACGTTAGGTAATCAAGTTGTAACTGATTCTATTATACTTGATGGTAATGTTGAAGTTAATGAATCTTTTATAACAGGAGAAGAATTACCAATTTCTAAATCAGTTGGAGATGAAATATTAAGCGGTTCTTTTATAGTTAGTGGAAAATGTCATGTAACTGTTAATAATATTGGTAAAGATAATTATATTTCTAAAATAAGTAGTGAAGCTAAATACATAAAAGAAATTAATTCAGTAATATATAATTCATTTGATAAAATGTTAAAGATATTAAGTTTTTGTTTAATACCTGTAGGAATACTTTTTATGATAAATCAATTAATGATTACAGGATATGATTTTCCTTCATCTATTATGAGTACAGTTAGTGCACTTATTGGTATGATACCAGAAGGATTAGTACTTTTAACTAGTAGTGCTATGGCAGTAAGTGTAATAAGACTTAGAAGATATAGAGTTTTAGTACAAGAATTATATAGTATAGAAAATTTAGCAAGAGTTGATATGATATGTTTAGATAAAACAGGAACTATTACTGAAGGTATAATGGAAGTAAAAGAAATTATACCAGAAAAAGAATATGATATTAATGATATAAAAGTAATATTAGGTAATTATATTAATGCATTAGATGATAATAGTGTAACTTTTAATGCTTTAAAAAATTATATAGAAGTAAAAGATAATTATAAGGTTAAAGATACATTAAATTTCTCTAGTAGTAGAAAATATAGTGGTGTAGAATTCGATGAAGGAAAATTTTATTTAGGTAGTCCTGATAATTTATTAGAAAAAACTGATAAAAGTATAGAAAAATATCAAGAAGACTATAGAGTATTAGTTTTAGTGAAAGCAACTAACAAATTCAAAGATATTAGTAAAGTAAAACCATTATGTTATATTTTAATACAAGATAAAATTAAAGAAAACGCTAAAGAAACATTAGATTATTTTGCATCTCAAGGAGTAGGTATTAAAATAATAAGTGGTGATAATGATAAAACTGTTACAAAAATTGCACATCGAGCTGGAATAGAAAATATAAAAAGTATAGATTTTTCTAAAATAAATGATGAAGAAATACCAGAAATTGTTAAAGAATATAATATATTTGGAAGAGTTAAACCAGATCAAAAGAAAAAGATTATAGAGGCTTTAAAAAACGATGGACATTTTGTTGCAATGACAGGGGACGGTGTTAATGATTGTTTAGCACTTAAATGTGCAGATTGTTCTATTGCAATGGCAAATGGAAGTGATGCTGCTAAAAATGTTAGTCAATTTGTATTATTAGATTCTAAAATAGATAATTTACCAATGATTTTAAAAGAAGGAAGACGTAGTATTAATAATATTGAGAGAAGTAGTTCATTATTATTAAGTAAAACTATATTTACTATACTTTTAATATTAGTATGTATATATTTAAGTACAGAATATTTCTTTATACCAATACATTTAACTTTAATTACAATGTTTACAATAGGTATACCATCATTTGTATTAGCATTAGAACCTAATAATGAACTGGTTAAAGGGAAATTCTTACAAAAAGTGTTCTTAAGAAGTTTACCTAGTGCCCTAACAGTTGTATTTAATGTAGTTATAATTGCTTTATTTGAAAGACAATTTGGATTAGATAGTGATTTATGTAATACATTAACAGTATTTTTAACAGCAACTACTGGATTTATATTCTTAGATAATATATCAAGACCATATAATTTACTTAGAAGTATATTAATGATAGTATTATTATTAGGATTTGGATATTGTTCAATATTCCAATATAGTTTCTTTAATATAAGTTATATTAATGAAGATACAATATTAGTATTTATAGTATTATTTATATGTAGTTTATTTATATTTGATAAATTAAATACATTATCAAAATATATTTTAAGAAAAACTAATAACATATAAGGAGAATAAAATGGGTATAAATGAAAAATTAACTAATTTATCTGATGAAGTATTAAAACAATTTATAGAACTTATTAACACTTATAAAAATTTTGGATTATTTGATTATTATAAAACAAAAGAATTTATTAATATAATGAATAAATATAATATAGATATTAAATTAAATAATAATAGTGATATTAATAAATTAATAGAACAAGTAAAAAACATAAGAGAAGATTTTATAAAATATAAATATAGTTTAAATCAAGTTTTTAATATAATAGATTTTGATAAATATGCTAACTTATATTTATCTGTTAAAAATAAGAATTTTATAAATGAAGTAGATTTAAGAAATTTATGTAATAAAATAAATGAAGAATTTATATTAAAAAGAATACTAAGTTTAAAAAAAGTTTATTATAACAATAAAGATGAATCAAAAAAGAAATATGCTTTATTTAAAATATTTGAATTACAAGAGAGTTTATTAGATATTATTAATAGATTTTTAATATATAATTATAATTTATATAAAGATAAATTAAATATTAATAAAGAAATAAAATACGATAATTTATATATATTTAATTTAGATTTAAAAGATAGTTTAGAAATTAAATTAAAAGAATATGATAATACAATAGAGTATTTAGAAAATGCAATAAAATTAATAAAAGATACTTATAGTAAATTTTTTGATAAATTAATTAATATAAATTCTACAATTTATATAATATTATATAATAATATTGATAAACTTGATGAGTTATTTAATTTGTCTAAAGAAATTGTTGCTAAAAGAGAAATTTATCAAGTAAAAGCGTTATAAGGAGGTTAAAGTGGTAGGTCTTGCTTTAGAAGGTGGAGGCGCAAAAGGTTCTTATGAAATAGGTTCCTATGTTGCACTAAAAGAAATGGGTATTAAATTTGATATGGTAGTAGGGACTAGTATAGGTTCTTTAAATGCAGCATTAATAGCACAAGGAGATATTAATCTTGCAAAGAATTTATATTTTAGTGCATCTAGTGAAATGATTGGTATAGATAATGCATTAGTAGAATCATTTAAAGATAAAAAATTATCTAAAAAAGAAATAAAAGATAATATAAAAATTTTAAAAAAAATAATTGATAATAAAGGTTTAGATGTAAATAAATATAAACAAATAATAGATGAAAATTTAGATGAAGATAAAGTAAGAAATAGCAAAATCAATTATGGATTAGTAACAGTTAGAACAAAAGATTTAAAAACATTAGAATTAACTATTAAAGATATAGAAAAAGGAAAATTAAGTGAATATATAGTAGCAAGCAGCTATTTACCTGTATTTAAAATGAATAAAATAATAGATGATTCTTATTATTTAGATGGTGGTTTTGCCAATAACTTACCTATAGATATGTTAAAGCATTATGGTTGTGATAAAATATATGCAATAAGAATAAATGGAGTAGGTTTTAATAAATTATTTTATAAAGCAGATTATGAAATATCTCCTACTAAAGATACTGGACCTATTATATTATTTGATAACAAAGATATAGTAAATAACTATTATATGGGTTATTATGATACTCTATTATATTTTAATAAATTAGATGGATATATATATTATTTCAAAAAATTTAAATATTATAATTTTATAACAAGAAATATAGATAAAAAATTAATAGATTTATTAAAAGTAAAGTTTTTAAAAAAAGATATAAAAGATATAGTATTAAAAAGTATAGAAGAAATATTAAATCATAATAAAATAGATTATTATAAAGTATATAAAATACCTAAAATTATAAAATATATTAAGAAAAATAATTTAAAATGTAATGATATATTTGTTAATGATTTTGTATATAACTTAAAATATTTTTATTAATATAAAGATATTATATAAAATATAATTTTAATTAAATTTTAATTATTTAATACTCTAAAAATAAAAATTAGAGTATTTTTTGTAATTATTTGTAATTTTTTTAATAAAATTTTAAATAAAAAAAAGGAAATGCAAAAAAATAGAGTATATATATAGTGAAGGGTAAATTAGAAGTATTATTAAATAACCTTTAGAAAGAAGTGAGATTTTGGTTAATATTAAAGAACATGAAATGATTGAACTAACTTTTGATCCATTATTTAAATCTTTATTTGGTAAAGAAAAAAATAAAGATTTATTAGTATTTCTTATTAATACTTTATTAAAATT
>CANRDR010000060.1 GCA_947629425.1 uncultured Bacilli bacterium
GTATTTTTTATAACATTTTTTAAAATGTGTAAATTCGTTAAAGCTACTATTGATTTTATAAAAAAAAGTTGTATAATTGAATTATAAAATAGAGAAAGGAATGATTTTTTTAGATGAAAGAAGCAAGTGGAGAATTAAGTATGACTGCAGTTGCAGTAGTTGCAATAGCAGCAATAGGAGTATTATTTACTACATTAATATGGCCTAATATTAAAGGAGCATTACTTAGAAACCAACGTTGTTCTTCAGCTACTAATTGTGTTTGTGCTACTGCTGATGCCGCTAGATGCACTTGTCAGTATATAGGCGAAGATGGAAAAGTAGTTACAAACGATACTGTTGAATGTGATAATCCTAATAAAAGTACTACTGCTGACAGCAAAAAAAAGCCAGCATAAGCTAATATAAATTAAATAATAAAAGAGAGGTAATGATATATGAGAGAAGCGATTGGTGGAGCATGGTTATTTGGCTTAGTAATTACTTTTATAGTATTCTTTGCCTCTTTTTTAGCTATTTCTGTCAATTTTTCAAGAGCATTTAATATGAAAAATGAAGTTGTTGATATGATTGAAAAATATGAAGGAAACAATTGTAAAGCAAGAAAGTCAATTGTAAATAGTTTAAGACAAAATAGTTATTTAATATATGGCACTTGCCCTACAAATGAAAAAGTTGGTGATAATACATTAACATATATTGGTTATGATGCAGAAGGAAAAAAAGTAGAGAATGGTAAAAGAGCACTATATTGTATAGCATCAAATTTAGTAGATACAACTGATAAAGGTGGATTAAAGAAAACATATTATAAAGTTGTAATATTCTTTAAAATAGATTTACCAATGATGGGAAATTTAACTACATTTAGAGTAAAAGGTGAAACAGCATCAATATATTATCCAACAGAACAATTAGATGAAAAATGTCGATAAATTAGGAGGTTTTTTAAATGAATGTTATAGTAAGTAATGAAAGAAAAAATGAATTAAGTAATTTAAGTATAGATATTATTAAAAGTGTAGATGGAATATATTCTGTAGAAGAATTAGTTGGAATGTTTACAAATTTTTTCTTTAATAAAATGATTTTAGATATTACAGCTATAAAAGATTATGGAAGTTATAGTAATTTAAAAAAATTATTTGAAGTAGTAGATGCTAATAAAGTAATATTAGTATTAAAAGATGATAGTACTTGTTCTTCTAAAGAATTTATTTCAGATTTAGTAACATTAGGTTTATATAATTTTACTAATAATGTAAATGAAGTAATGGAATTATTTAATAAACCTAAAACATTTAATGATGTAAGTAGTTTACAAATAAGAAAAGGTACTTATGAAATAAATGAACAAATAGATAAAGAATCTGGACGAATAAATGATGAAAAAAAAGAATTTCAAGAGGCAACAAGACCAGAAGATTTTAATAGAGGTAATAAAAAAATAATAGGTGTAGTTAATCTAACTGAGCATAGTGGGGCTACTACATTAGTAATACAGATGGTAAAACAATTAAGTAAACATTATAATGCTATGGCAGTTGAAATGAATAAACAAGATTTTATATTTTACAACTTACCAGATTTAAAACTATATTCATCTACATCTAAAGAAGATTTAATGAAAAAAATAAGTGAAGATTCTGATTTAGAAGTAGTTGTAGTTGATTTAAATAATATGGATAATAAAGATTTTTGTACAGATGTTTTGTATTTAATAGAACCTGGTAATATTAAAATGATGAAACTTATTAGAAAAAATGGAAAAATATTTGAAGAATTAACAGGTGAAAAAATAGTTTTAAATAGATCTAATTTAACTGATCAAGAAATAACTGAGTTTGAAGTTGAAAGTAATATAAAAGTATTTAGTATGGTATCTAATTTTAGAGATAATTTGGATAGTGTAGTAAGTGTAGATAGATTACTAAATAAATTAGGTTTTAGAGAATGTGGAAAAATGTTAAAAGATGATAATGTAAAAAAATCAGGTTTTTTTGGTAAAAAAAGATTTTTTAGTTGACAATATAGGGTAATCTTTTATAAAATAGTTTTAGAAAGAAGAGGTTTATATAATGAATTTATTAACATTAGGAGCAAATAATTTTAATATAACTGATTTTTGTAATGAAATGCAAGATATATTACAAATAATAGGATGGATATTATTAATATTTAAAATAGCAATTCCAATATTAATTATAGCATTAGGTATGTTTGATTTTGGTAAAGCAGTAGTTGCTGAAAAAGAAGATGAAGTTAAAAAACAAGCTAAAAGATTAATTTTTAGAATTATTGCTGGTATTGTTATTTTCTTAATTCCAAACATAGTATTATTCATATTTAGAATGATAGGACAGTATAATGAAGATAGAGGTACTGATGGAGATAATCAAGGATTCTCTATTTGTGAAAACTGTATACTACATCCTAGAAGTGGTTGTAATAATTAAAATTGTAATAATAACAACTTTACAGTTGTTATTTTTTTTGTTATACTTTAGATTGTAGAATACTTTTTTATGAGGATTGATTATGAAGAAGAATAAAAAAATTTTTAAATATATATTATTTGCATTTTTAATGATGTTTAGTTTAAAAACATTAGTTTTTGCATATGAAGTAAATTGTAATGATTTAGGTAAATTTAAAGTTGATTTAAATAATATATTTAATTTTATAAAAATAGTAATACCTTTATTAATAATTGGTTTAAGTACTTATGATTTTATAAGAGGTATTACTGCAAGAGATGAGAAAGCTTTAAAAAAAGCATTTTCATCATTAATAAAAAGAATTATTTGTGCTATTGTTATATTTTTCTTACCGACTTTAATTGAAACATTTTTGAAATTAGTTGGAATAGATATTTCAACATGTATAGAATAGAGGTGCTTAAATGAATTTATTATCATTAGGGGCAATGCCTGATTGGGTAGTTGAAACTCTTAATTCACTTTGGATGATGTTATGTAAAGTTGCATATTATTTTGTAAATATTTTATATCAGGTATTTCAAACAGTTGCAAATATAAATTTATTTAGTGAAGATATATTTGAAAAATTAACTGGTAGAATGTATGTTATTATAGGATTAGTAATGTTATTTGTGTTTGCATATAATTTAATTTTAACAATTATTAATCCTGAAGATAAAAAAAGTACTAGTGGTATGGTAAATGTAGTAAAAGAAACAATTATATCATTAGTTATTGTAATACTTTTACCTCTTATATTTAATTATTTATTTATAATACAAGAACATATTTTATCTAGCAATATAATTGGAACTATTGTTTTTGGTGGAGTTGGAAACTCAAGTGGTACTAATAGTACTGATTGTGATGATGGAGATTATGATTGCACTTGTAATTTTGAAGATTTTGATTTTAGTTTATTTTCTGGACAAGGAAATGTTGACGCAGATGCAATAAGACAAGATTTAACCAATGCATGTAATAATTATAAAAGTGAACCTGAATATAAAAGAGGGGCTAATATAATTGCACCAACAATTCTTTCTGCTTTCTTTACTCCAGTAGGTAATGATTTTGAGGATTGTGTCAGCTATTTGAAAACAAAATCAACAAGCAGTCCAACACCAAATTTGGATGATGACACAGGTAAGATATGTACAAATTATTTCTATGATGTAACATATTCAAAATATACTGGAGATATTAGTTCTTTAACAGATGATTCTGTTTTAGTAGATGGCTTAATAGATGGAAAAATGGAATTGCATTCATTTATGGCTTTTGGAGCAGGTTTATTAACTTTATATATAATGTTTTGTTATGCTTTAGAAATTGGAGTACGTGTTGCAAAATTAGGGTTCTTACAATTAATATCACCAATTCCAGTAATGTTAAGAGTTATACCAGGACAAAAAGAAAAGATATATTCAAAATGGTTTGATAATTTAAAAAATACTTATTTAGATGTATTTATTAGAGTGGCAATAATATATTTTGCATTATTTGGTGTTAGTTTAGTTCCACAAATATTTAATACAATATTTAATAATATTGGATATGGTGATGGTAATGGATTAATAAAAGTAGTATCTATAGCGATAGTTATTTTAGGTATTTTAAAATTTGCACAAGATGCACCAAAATTATTTAAAGAATTATTTAGTATGAATGGTAATTTTGCTGTTAGAAGTCCACGTAAACAATTAGAAGAAAATAAATTGGTTATGGGTGGAATAGGTGCAGTAGGAGCAGGTATTGGAAGTGCTTCTAGAAATGCATTTAGAGAATATAGAAATGTTAAAGATAATAGTGATATGAACTTTGTACAAAAGGCAGGAGCAGTTTTAAAAACTGGTGTAGGAGGACTTGCTGGTGGAATGACTCGTGGTGCGAAGGCTGGTTATAGCAGCAATATGTCTAATTTAGGAAGAAATATAGATCAATCAGTAGATGAAACAACTGCTAAAAAAACTGAAAGAGCAAAATATAAATCATTGCATGGTAATACAGTAAGAGGAGCGATTGCAGGACATATTGGAGATGCTGTTGCTTCTAGAGTTGATTGGATGGGTGCTAGTGCAGGAAGAGATATTTTGGATACAATTAGATATGAAGAAGATGTATTAAGACATTACGATGATTACGAATCTATGTTTAAATCTGGTGGATATGTTGCAATGGATAATCGTTTAAAAGAAATGAAAGCTGCTCAGGCTGCTGGACAAGGTTATGATGGAATAGCTTATGATGATCTTGGAACAGCAATTAACCAATTGGAAACATCTATGCGTAAAAAACGTGAGGATGCTATTAAAGAAAACACTCAAAATGCTGCATATATTGCATATGAATTTAGTCAATCTTTATTTGCCGATAGAGATGAATTTGAAAAGAGTAAAATTAAGGCTAATTTAGAACATGCTGGTGTAAGTGCTGCTGATCTTGAATTATTGGAAGGATTACAAATTAAAAATAATAAGGTTGTAGATAAAAATGGTGTTGAATTAAATGAAAGTCAAGTTATTCAATTATTAGAAGGAGCAAGTATTGGTCAAGGAATAAATGGCGCAGGAGGCGCTATAAAAGGACAATTAAGTGCTGATAAACAAAGTGTTGCATATAAACATCAAACAAAATTGGAACAAGAAAGAAAAGAAAAAGAAAGTAAAAAATAGGAGGAATAAAATATGGGGAATAATCAATATTTAATTCCAGCAAATTCAAAGAAATCTATGTTAATACTTGGTTTCTTTAATACAATGGATTTAATAATATTTAGTACTGGCTGTGTAATTACATTTATATTCTTATTTATATTTAAGGCTAATGATTTAAAACAAGCATTTATAATTATTGCACCAGCATTAATTGGGGCTTTTCTGGTACTTCCAGTACCAAATCATCACAACATAAGAACTTTTATTGCGAATGTATATAATTATTTTAGTGGAAGAAAGACATTTTATTGGAGAGGTTGGTGTATAAATGGCAAAGACAAACGTTAGTAAATATACTGAAGATTGGGTACCTATAAAAAATATAAAAGATGGTATGATTCAATTAGATAATAATTATTTAGTTACAGGAATTAAAATAGAACCTAAAAATATATTTATACTTGATTATCAAGAACAAAATAATGTTATATTTAGTTTAAGAAATTTTTATAACGTAATTGACTATGAATTTTGGTTAGTAGTATGCGATAGACCAGTTGATATTAATTTATATTTAGCACAATTACAATTAATGTATACTAATGCGCCAACTCAACAAATAAGAAAATTAATAAATCAAGATATTAATAAAGGTGAAACATTTAGAAGTACAACAGTAAATGCTGTAGATACTGAATATTATATTTTGTTTAGAGATAGTAAAAAAGAAGTTTTAGAAAAAAGAATACATACTTTAATTGGAAATTTAGCATCATGTGGATTAACTAGTAGACAAGTTAATGATGATGACTTAAGAGTAATTCTTGATAGTTTCTTTAATGGAAATGCGAAATATGAATTTGGGACGGTGATGAGTAGTGTCTAATACTTTTAAAAGTGCTATAGCACCTAAAGGAATAGATTTTAAATTAAATGATTTTGTTATAAGTGATAAATTTTGTACAATATTAACTATTATTAATTATCCAAAAGTAATACCGCCTGGTTTTTTATCCAACATTACTAATTTGCCTGGAGTTAAAGTTGTTGTAAAACATATACCAATTGAATTTGAAACAATGAGAAAAATGATTAATAAAGAAATAGCAGATTTAAAAGATAGATATGCTCATGAAAACGATAGAACATTACAAGAAGGTATTCGTCAAGATTATGAATCATTAGAAGCATTTGTTTCAATGCTTGCATCAACTCAATCTAAGATTTTTGATTTTCAAATGCATGTTATGTTAAGTGCTGATTCAAAAGAAGAATTAGAAATGAAAAAAATGCAAACAAGAAATTATTTGGATGCATGGGGTATGCGTGGAATACCTATGATGTTTGAACAAGAAAAAGTATTAAAATCAATGATACCAATATTTCCAAAACAAGATGTAGAAGAGCGTGTAGGTATACCAATACCAAGTCCAACAATAGCAGCAATGTATCCATTTGTTTTTGATAGTATAAAAGATCCTGGAGGAGAATTTACTGCACCAACACTTTTAGGAGTAGATTTTTCTGGAGGAGTTGTATTATTTAATCAATTTTTATATCAAACTAAAAAAGAATACAATAGAAATAATGCTAATTTAATAATTTTAGGTACATCTGGTAGTGGTAAATCTACTGCGGCTAAATTAATGTTAAGAACACATATTAGAAATGGTTGTCAATTAATATGTATTGATCCAGAAGGTGAATTAGAAGAAATGACTAAATCTTTTGGAGGAGATTTTATTGATTTAGGTAAAGGTGGAAAATATGGTATAATTAATCCATTAGAAGTAATAGTTGATGCAGATGAAGAAGATTTAAAAGAAGGATTAGGTTATACAGTTTTAACACGTACATTACAAAGTTTAAAAGCTTTCTTAAAATATTATAGTCCTGATGTTGAAGAAGATGTACTTGCGATGTTTAGTGAAGTAGTTCAAGATACATATAAAAGATTTAATATGGATTTTAACACTGATTTTAGTAATTTTACATCAAAAGATTATCCAACATTTGATGACGTATATAGTACTATTAGAGGAAGACTTTTATCTATGCCTGAAGCTACACGTGAAAAAGATGTAATGGAAAGACTAGAATTAAAAATACGTCCATTCATTAAAGAATTAAGATATTATTTTAATGGACATACAACTATTACTAAAGATAGTGACTTTATGGTATTTAATATAAGAGAACTAATGAATAGTGAAGAATCTATTCGTAATGCATTATTCTTTAATATTTTAAAATATGCATGGGGATTATGTTTAGATACAAGTGTAAATAGTGTTTTAATGGTAGATGAAGCACATGTATTATTAAGTGGAAGAAATGAATTAGGTGCAGAATTTTTAGCACAAATGCAAAGAAGAAGTAGAAAATATAATACAGGAACAATAATTATTACTCAACAACCAACTGATTTTGCAGCAGAAAATATTATTGTACATGGAAAAGCTATATTTGATAATGCGGCTTATTATTTAGTAATGGGATTAAAAAAACAAGCAGTAGAAGACTTAGCTAAATTAATAGATTTAAATGATAATGAAAAAGAAAGTATTAAATCTTATAGTCAAGGAGAAGCTTTATTTGTTTGTGGAAATAGAAGAATGAGAATTAATGTAGTAGTTACTCAAGAAGAATTAGATTCTTTTGGAACTGGTGGAGGTTTATAAACCCTTAAGGATGTGATATTGTGAAAAAAATTAAGTTATTAAAAAAAGGATTAATTATATCTTTTCTTTTGATAACGTTTTTTTTAGCAAATATAAATGCATTTGCTGCATCTTTTAGATACTCTGAATTTAATTGGGAAGAATTTTCTAAAGAAAATAAAAATTATTGGGTTGGCGGATGTAATGAAAATGATGATGATTGTGTTGATAGAATTTTAAAAAGACAAGAACAATTTTATACAACTTTATATAAATTATTAGCAGAATATCAAAATCGTGGAGTATTTATAGATGATAGATATATTATAACAACTGTATTTTTTGGATTACTTCCTGATGAATTTGCAGATGAAGGTTCTAAAGAAGATGAATATGAGGGGCAAAAGCATTATTATCCATATAAATTAGATTTATCTGATTTATTTAAATATATTCTTGGAGATGATGGAGATACTAAAGGTGCATATGATTATTTTAATAGTGAAAAAGATACTTTAAAAACTTTATTAAATAATTCAGTAGGTTATACTTTACCATGTTATGGTTTTAGTGAACCTATAAATGATGATGGTACATTAACTTGTAAATCAAATGCAGAATTAGTCGATGGTAAATGTAGAACTTTAGTTTCTAATATGAAGGCAACATTTTGGAATGCATTAGAAAATAAATTAGGAATTTTTTCAAGTTTTGATGAAGATTTTAAGAAAGAATGTGCTGAAAAAGCAGCAGATTATTCTTCAAATGAATTAGGTACTATTTCATCAGAACAAAGTTTTTCAGCAGATTTTTATTTTGATTATTTAAAATCAAGTAGATTTTTTGATAAAAAAGAGCATTTAAATAGTTATTTTAAAACTGTATTAAATAAAACTAATCATAAATCAATGAGTGAGTTAACTGAAGAAGAATATGAGGAAAATAAAGAAGAAATAGAAAAGTCAAGAGAGAGAATAATTAATGGAATAAAAGCAATAATAGAAGCAGCTAATAGAACAAATTCATCATCATTTCAAATGTGTGGCACTGATGATTATTGGTGGCCAATAGGAAGTGATGAAGTTACAGTAAATGGAAACATACAATTTGCAACAGGTAATCCTCCAAGTTTTAGAGTTTCAAGTGAATGGGGATTAAGAGATCAACCAAGACCAAATGCCTCTGTTCA
>CANRDR010000061.1 GCA_947629425.1 uncultured Bacilli bacterium
CATCACTTCTTCTATAACGTTTACCAATACTTCCTGTTTCATCAAAAGATACATTAAATTCTGTACATAATTTAGAATATATTTCCATAGCCTTTTCACTATGTAATTTTTTTATTAATGGTAATATTGTTGCTTTTATCGGTGCTAAAAAAGGTTTTATTTTCAATACTTCACGTATTTCACCATTACTAACTTCTTCACGTTTATAAGCATCATTTATAATTGCAAGAAATAATCTATCAACTCCAACGCTAGGTTCAACAACATATGGTACATATTTTTCATTTGTTTCTGGATCTAAATATCTTAAATCTTGTTTAGAATGTTCCATATGAGTAGATAAATCATAATCAGTTCTATCTGCAATACCCCATAATTCTCCCCAACCAAATGAATATAAATATTCTATATCTGTAGTAGCTTTAGAATAAAAAGATAGTTCTTCTTTTTTATGATCTCTAAATCTTAATTTATCATTATCTAATCCTAAACTTTTTAAAAAATCCATACAATAATTTTTATAATAACCAAACCATTCTAAATCAGTATCTGGTTTACAAAAAAATTCTAATTCCATTTGTTCAAATTCTCTAGTTCTAAAGATAAAATTTCCTGGAGTTATTTCATTTCTAAAACTTTTACCAATTTGTCCTATTCCAAAAGGTAATTTTAAACGCATAGTTCTCTGTACATTTAAAAAATTTGTGAATATTCCTTGAGCAGTTTCTCCTCTTAAATAACATACATTTTTTGTATCTTCTGTAACACCAATATGTGTTTCAAATAATAAATTAAATTTTCTAATAGAAGTAAAATCATGATTACCACATTTAGGACACGCTATATTATTATCTTTTATATAATCTTCTAATTCTTTATTACTCCATCCATCACCAGTAACTTTACCATTAGTAAAATCTTCAATTAATTTATCAGCACGATGTCTAGATTTACATTTTTTACAATCTATTAATGGATCTGCAAATGATGCTACGTGACCTGATGCAACCCAAACCTCTGGATTCATTAAAATAGCACTATCCAAACCATAATTATAAGGGTGTTCTTGTATAAATTTTTTCCACCAAGCATTTTTAATATTATCTTTTAATTCTTTACCTAAAGGACCATAATCCCATGTATTTGAAAGTCCTCCATATATTTCACTTCCTTGAAATATAAAACCATATTGTTTACAAAAATTTACTAATTCATCCATTATTTTGCCTCTCTTTCTATTTTTTTAGATAAATTCATATTTATTTTATAATTATCTACAATACTTTCTAATTCTTCTAAATTTGATACTATACTATAACAATCATTTAAATCATCAATAAAAAATCCTGTTTCTATATTATCTTTTATCCATCTTATTAAACCATCATAGTATCCTTCATAATTATATAAAATTATTCTTTTATTACCTCCACTTGCTCTATATTCTTCTAATGCACTTGAAAATTCTGCAAGACTACCTATACCACCCGGTAATATTATAATAAAATCACTTCTAAAATATAACTTTCTAAATCTTTCTAAAGTATCTAAAACTTTAACACATTTTGCCTTTTTTAATTTTTTAAAATCTCTTTCATATTTAGGACAAGTATAAGCAAATACTTTTCTTTTATATTTAACAAATGTTTTATAACAAGAACCCATCATAGAATAATTAGCAGCACCAAACATTAAATCAAACTCTTTAATAGCAAAAATTTCTGATACTTTTTCTGCTAATTCTATATATTTTTTATCTATTGTTTGATTTGCACTACATGCAATAAAAACTCTCATAACTACCTCCAAAATATAAAAAGAGACTAATTATTAGGGGCGAATATATCGCGGTTCCACCCTAAATTTTGTCTCTTTTTTTAAATAGCTCGGAATATTCCACATTCGTCATCACTTATTAACTTAATTTTATTATATTTTTTTTATTTTGTCTAGTAAATATGTTATATTATTTATGGTGATTAAATGAATTTAATTAATTCTAGTACTTTAGAAATTAAAAAAAGTAAATTTATTGCATTTTTATATAAAATAGATTCTTTAGATGAAATTAATATTATTTTAGAAAATTTAAAAAAAGAACATAAAAAAGCTAAACATTTTCCCTATGCATATATATTTAACACATATATTAAAAAAACTGATGATAAAGAACCATCAGGTACTGCTGGAATGCCTATATTAGAAACCTTAGAAAGAAATAAATTAAATAGTCATCTATTAGTTGTAGTTAGATATTTTGGTGGAATAAAATTAGGTGTAGGTTTACTTTTAAGAAGCTACTTAAAATGTGCAAATAGTGTTATAAAATAAAAATATTAGAATATGATTTATTAGGTGATAAATCATGAACCATTTATATAAATATATAAAACCAATGCTAATATTTATTAGTTCTATTATAATTATTCCAATACTTTTAACTATATTTAATTTATTTAAATTAAGAACAAATAAAGTTATAGTTATTATATTTGGAAGTATTTTAATGCTTATATTAGGTTTCTTAACTGGTAAAAAAAGTCAAAGTAAAGGATACTTAAGTGGATTACTTTTATCTGTTATATGTATATTTATATTATTAATACTTTCTTTATTATTTAATTCTAAAATAAATATAAATTCATTTATATATTATATAATATTAATAATATCTTCTATATTAGGTAGTATGATTGGTATAAATAAAAAAAAGAAATAGATTTAATCTAATTTTTTTATTTGTATATTTTTTATATAATCATTATAATTATTAACATTTCTAATAAGAATAGTATCATTAAAACAATTATTTAAACTTATAAATTCTTTATTATTAACAGAATCTATTAATTTATTTATTTTATTTATTAAAACTATTTTTTTATTTTCAAATTCTGTTAAAATTAAATATTGTTTTATTTGATTTACATATTCAATAAAGAATGGAAATTTTAAATTAATCTTATCTTCTTCTACTTCATCTATATTAATATATGAAATATATTCACTTACTATATATTCAAAAACTTTTAATCCAATACAAACTAGTAAATTTTCTTTAAATAATTCATTATTCTTAAAAAGATATAAGAATAAAAATAATGCATCATAATCTATTTTATTATTATTTTTAAATAAATTTCTTAAATAGTTTTTATATTGTATAGGTAACTTTAATTCATTAAATATTTCTTTTTTTTCTAAATCATTATAATTTTTTTTTAATAAATCATAAGGTATTATTTCATTTTCTACTAATTTAATTAATTCATTTGAGAATTTTTTTAAAAAAGAATCTTTATTATCTAAATAAGTTATTCTTTCTAAGTAATTATTTAAATATAATAGTGTGTTATACATTGAATTAACATATTCTTTATCATATATATCAGTTAAACAAAATAATGCTAATAAATCACCAAAATTATAAGTCATTAAAGAAAATAAATCTAAATTAAATGTAGATATATACTTTAAAATAATTGGATTTGATTCAAAATTTATAATAAGTTCTTTATAATCTTCTAAATATTTTTTAAAATCTTCTATTTCATTCATAAATTACACCTATTTTATTAATTTTTTAACATTTAATATTTCTTTTAAATTATTTATATCATAATATCTTATTGTAGTTGGATGATTATAAAGTATTGAATAGAATAGTATTTCATTATCTGAATAATCTAAATTACTATTCTTTATTTTGTTATAGTTTTTAATTATTTTATTTTTAGAAATAATTAAATTATCTATTTTATATGACATATCATTATAATAAAACTCTTCTAACATACTTAAATCAACATAATTATAATCATATTCATTATTACTCATTAAAACTTCTAATATATCATATGGTATTAAATCAGTATAATTTTCTTTTATTACATCATGTAATTCATTATCTGTTAAAATATAATCATCTTGTGATTTAACAAATTTTTCTAATTTACCTTGATCATTAATACTATTATCATCTATTAACTTATTTAATATAATTCTCTTAGGTATATTATGACTACTCATTTTTATATAAGATATGTTATTTTTTATTAAATCATATTCATCTATTTCTATAAATCTATCTATTATATTAGTATAATCTTCTGTTAATAATTCATAATTATAACAATCACTCGATAACTTTATACCATAAACTAAATAAGAATTAATTATATTATTTAATTTATTATGATTCATAAATAAAATTTCTTTATTATATTTACAAATAGTTTTTATATCTGTTTTTAAATTATTTAATAAGTTTATATTATCTATTAAGTTAGATAATGATTCATTATTACATAAACATACAAAATTTTCTAATATAAAATTATCATTAATTATATTATCACTTATTAAGTTAATTAAATTTATAAATAAATTAATATCTAATTCATTAATTAATATATACATTATATTACTATATTCTTTTAAATTAGGTAAATATTTTACAATATAATCTAATTTATTTTTTAATATATTTATATCTATTCTTATTTTATTTTCATCTAAATTTATATTATAATCATATAAAACTTGTTTAATTTTAGATACTTTATTATTAATAAATTTAATATTTTCTTGTTTTAATTTTAAATAATTATCTTTTTTTAAAGAATCATTATAAATACTAGCCATTATTATTAAATTAGTATCATCTATATATTTTTCTAACTTTTTAATATCTATTTCTTTATTATTATTAAAACAATCTAATACATCATTTAATACTTTTATTTTTTTGTTTTTATTAGTATAAAATTTTTTTTCTTGATTTTCTAAATTCCCAATATAATGATTTGATTCATTAATAGTTTCTTCAGAAAAATTTTGCATTTTATTAATAAAGTTATTTTTATAATCTTTTGTATATTTTTTTAATAATTTTTTAAAGTATTGAGAATCAAATAATATATTTCCGCTTAATCTTTCTAATTTTATATTATATAAATGTGATATAGTTGCTAAAGAACATAACCCTTGATCTGTTGATGATACTTTCATAAAGAAGTTATAACAATCTATATTAAATTCTTTTTCATCATTTATAAAAGTTATTCTAATAAATGTTTTAATAATATCATCAAATGGAATATTTTTTAAATCTTTTTTATTATCTATAATTAAACTTTTATTTTCTATTAAAGCTGCATCTATTTGTTTTGCAAAGTTTAATAAAACATTACAATCTTTTAACGTTATATTATTTAAGTAATCTTTATATTTTAAATATTCTTTAAATTCTATTTGATTAGAATTTAATATCATATATAAGTCAGCAAACGATAGATTCATTAATTCATTATAATTTAAAGTAAATTGTTTTAGAAATTTTAATTTTCCTGTATCTTTAAATTCTTCTTTTTCTACAGTTTTAATTAATTCTTCTAATGTTTTTTTGATATTAAACATTATTTTTCCCCCTTTAATAATAATTTTTTTACATCATCATTTAATTCATATTTATCTCTTTTATTTGAATAAAGTTTTACTCTCTCTTTAATTCTATTAGCTTCATATGTTCCAGCTTCTTTTTTATTTGTAAGTGCAAGAATAATACAATATTTATTTTTTCCTACATGAGTAAATACTATTCTAGTATGTTGTTTAAATGCTCTTACTTCGTATACTGTAAAACTTGATTCTGCATTCAAAGTCTTTATTTGTTTAAAAGTACCATTTTCTATTGATTCAATTAATGAATATATTGATTCATAAGAATTTTCATCATTTTTAATATCAGATATTATATATGGAACATCATTATTATTTAAAAAATACACTACTTCATTTTTAAAATTATCTTCTTCTATTTTTTCTATATAATTAAAACTATCTTTATATTCTTTAATAAGTCTTATAATTCTTAAATATTTATTTTTTTCATTACACCAAAAATTTATATCTTCATTATCTTTGATATTTACTAATTCTATATCTATTTCTTTTATTGTTTTTATATAATGAATTAATATATTATCTATTATTTCTAATCCATCACAATTTAATTTTTTAGGTAAAATAGATATAAATTCATCATTATCTAGATGTTTTTCTATATAATCTATATAAAAGTCTATATTTATATGATTTTTTATTATTATTTTAGGTATTATATTTTTATAATTTTTTAATAATTTTAATGGATAATTTTCTTCTATTATTTGTTTATTTTTATTATATTTTGATAAATTTTTATTTTTATTAGATAAAGATAATCTAATATTATTATTGTTTTCAATTATTTTATTTATTATTATTTTTATTTCACTCATAGTTATATTATTATTTAATAATTCTTGATATAATTCTTCTAAATTAGTAATATAACCATATTCATCTTTATATTTATTTATTAAGTTTTCCATAATATTTTTCCTTTCAAAACAAAAAAACTTCCAAATGGAAGAATTAGTCTCTAAAAATACACTCAACCAATCCCCATTGATAAGTAAATTATAGCATAAATATAAGATTATGTCAAAATATGTAAAATAAAAGACTATAAAATGTCTTCAATTAATTTGATATGCATTTGTTTTTGTGCCATCTCCACTTAGTAGTTTTACATCACTTTTTAATATTATTACTGGTCTATTCCAATACCAATCTACATCAGGTACAACATATTGTGGTCCAATCTTATCTGGATTAAATATTGTAATTACATCAGTAACTCTTCCTTCATAATCGTGATTTAAGTAAAAAATATCTATTAATTTAAATATTAGATTATTATTTAAATATGATTTTTCCCATCCTGCGTAGCCCATTTCTTCTAAATATAATAAACCTACTTTATTTGTATCACATTTTTCTCCATTATGTAAAAAATGTAAAGATGCCTCTCTTGTTTTATTAAATGAATTAGAATTTTTTGAAGGTTCATTCACTTCTAATTCTACTCCATCATAACCTAAACAAAATTTTTCTTCTTTTAATATATTTTTGTCAATCTTGGTATTAGAAAGCCAATTCATTAATTCTTGTCTTGCACCATTTTTTCTTCTATATAATTTTCAACAACTTTAGTTTTATCTTCTATTGTTTTTGTTATTGAACCATATGGAGATTTTCCTGTTAATGCATTTTCTCCTGATGGATTTGTTACTATATTTTCACTACAAGGTCCTGTTTTATCTTCTAATATTAATTTAATACTTCCATCACCTTGTATTCTTACTATCCTAAAGCACATACTATCTAATGTTAAGTAATTATCTAAAACATTACCTCTATAATAATAAGTTTCTCCATAATCATCAAGTTCTAACCTTAATGTTTTTTCATTTTCTAATAATGCTGTATAAAATGATATCGTATTTAAGTTTAGTTTAGTACTATCATCATCTTCTGGATTCATTGCATTTTTTATTATGTTATATGCCAATGTACTTTCTTCATATGGTATTTCATCTTCTTTATTTATTATTTGTTCTCCTGTTACATTTATATTTATTTTTATTTCTTTATTCATCCAGTCATTTTCATTGTCATCTGTAAATATCCATTTCCAATATAATTTTACATCTTTACTTTCTTTATAATTTATTATTTCTACAATACTTTCATTTATTTCTACTCTATGTTCTTCATCTTTATATATTTTTAAATTATCTGGAATACTATCTCTATTTATTTTTATTACACTTCTTATATTTACTTCACTTTTACTTGCATCTAACTTTAATGCTATTACTCCACTACTTCCTGGTATTACTTTTGAATAGTTATTATCTAATGTATCATCTAAATTAATATTAACTTCTTCAATTATTTTTCCATTTACTAAAAATGAGAATTTTGCTATATCTAAATCAACACTTGAATTTGCATTACTTTGAAAAAATGCTCTTGTAAATGGTAAAGATGTTATTGTTAATAATGCTAAATCTAATACTATAAATATCATTAATACTATTACTATTCTTTTTTTCTTTTTATTTAACTTATTAAATACATTTCTATTCATATAAATCTCTTTTCCATATAAAAAAATTATATAAGTATAAACCCCCCCATATCGAACAAACGTTTCTACGGGAGAGATTGGTTATATAATTCAATCCTTCGTATATAATTTTTAATTTCCTGAGTACTTTCTTACTCTACATAAATAATACTACAAAATTTATGTAATTTCAACAAGATTACAAACTTATACTTTTTATTTTACTTTTTGATAGTCCTGTTAGTTTACTTATCATTTCTATTGAGAATTTTTCTTTTAGCATATTCGTTGCAACTGATGAAATTCCTTGTGCAATACCTTGTTCAAGGCCTTCTTTTCTTGCACAAATTTCTCTTGATCTTGCTATCATTTTATCGTCTTCTTCTTTATCATATAAGCCCATTATATGTTCTTCTTCTGATAATTTTTTTACTTCTTCCACTATATATTCACCTAACTTTCCTAGATATAACGTATTTTCTTTTAAAATCTTAAAGTCTTTACTTAAGAATATTTTTATTAATTTCTTTACGTCTTCATCATAACACATATCATCTATTTTTTCCATATTTATATGTTGGATTTCTATCAAATCATTTAACTTATTACCATATTGGTCTTTTAAATGATATACTAATTTAGGTTTCTTTATTATAGATTTTAAATTTAAATTTATTTGTATTAATCTTTCTGCTTCTTCATATGTTGTTTCTGTAGTTAATTGATTAGAAAATGCTTTTAAAGCATATGATTCATTTCTTATTAATTTTGTTTTATCTAAAT
>CANRDR010000062.1 GCA_947629425.1 uncultured Bacilli bacterium
GTATATTGTTGTTAGGCATAACAGGTGCTTCTGGCATACTATTATTTTGAAATGCATTTACATTACTATCAGGTGTATTATTGTTAGGCATAACAGGTATTTCTGGCATACCCATGTTTTGATTTAAATTATTATTAACAGACATATCACCAGTATTAATATTTGATTGAGTGTTATTGTTTATTGAATTAGAATCAATACTTTGATTTTGTATATTATCATTTATTTCACTATTCTTAGAAAATGCTAATATAGGGAAAAATACTGGACTTATAAGTAACATTCCAATCGCAAAAGCACTACTTTTTCCAAATTTTTGTGCTAAAAGATTGTATGATTTATATAAAATTATCAAATTAACTATGGGGATTAGCAATAATACTACATTCCAAGCAGGCATTCCAACTATTTCAAATAATACAATTTGATTGTATATAGGGATAAGCGCTTCCCATCCATTCTTTCCACATTTTTTAAAAATTTTGTAGTATGATATGACTAACAAAATTGTTGCAATACTTGCAATAATCATGGTTATTATTGGAATAATAAATGCTGCTCCAATTCCTAATCCTAGTGCAGTTATTGCAGATGATTCATTTGAATACATATTTTTACTCCTCTCTATAATATAGATTATAGAAGATATTGTTTTTTTATTCAAGTATAAAAATAATCTATAACTATTAAAGTTATAGAAATATTATTAATATAAATATATTTTCTAATTATAATAATTCTTTCATTTTATCATATTGTTTATATAAATATTGTACACCGTTTTCTAATCTAAAATAATGAACTATATAAAATAATACAAATATTAAAAGTATTAAACCTATTATAGTAAATCCCCAAAAAATAATTCCTAATCCTAAAAATATAAACATAAATAAACAATAAAATAAAGTAACTACTAAATGAATATATCTTTCATGTTGAAAAAATCCTATTTTTATTAAATGGTCATTAATATCATTTTCTTTTATTTTTTTACTCTCTATTAAATTATCAATTTCTTTAATATAATCATATAAATACTTTTTCATAATCATCACTATAATAATTATAATTTTTTAATAACTATTTGTCAAAAATACTATTTAGTTCTTTACACAAAGATTAATATATTGTAAAATTAAATTCGCAAATAAATTGAGAAAAGAGTGATTATATGCCTGGAGAAAAACATGTTTTTACAGATGAAGAAATAGAATATATATTAGATAATTGGGGAAAATTATCAGCAAATAGTATAAGAAATAAAATAGGTTGTTCTTGGGCATCTGTATGTAAAATAGCAAAAGAACATGGATTAGAATTACCAAAATCAAATAATTGGACAGAAGAAGAAATAAATAAATTAAAAGAATTAGCTGATAAATATAATTATAAAGATATTGCCAAATTATTAAATAAATCAGAGAAATCTGTATATTTTAAAGCAAGAAATTTAAATATTGAGTTAATAAAAGATAGTAAAGTTTGGACTAAAGAAGAAGAAGATTTATTAGCAGAATTATGGGGAACGCGTATTTTAGATACACTTGCTAAAAAATTTAATAGAACACCACGCGCAATTGTAGTTAAAGCTGAAAAAATGGGATTAGGACCTATGATAAAAAATAATGGAGATTTAATGACTGTTAGAGATATAATGGATTTATTAAATGTTTCTTACGAAAGAATAACTAGAACATGGGTAAAATATGGATTAAATTTAAAGAAAAAGAAAGTGACAAAACACAAATTTTATTATGCTATTAATTTAGATGAACTAATATTATTTTTAAAAAATAATCAAAATCTATGGAATTCTAAATATCTAGAAAAAAATATTTTAGGAATTGAACCAGATTGGTTAAAAGAAAAAAGAAAAAAAGATTATTTAGAAGAAAAAGAAGAATATAGAAGATGGACTGATGAAGAGATTAAGTTAGCAGTAGAATTATTTAAAATAAAAAAATCTTATAAAGAAATAGCTGCGAGATTAAATAGAAGTGAAGTAAGTGTTGCGACAATTATAAGAAATCAAGGCTATAGTTATAGATTACCAAAATATTGGACTGGAAAAGAATTAAAATATTTAAAAGATAATTATGAAAATATGTCATATAAAGAAATTGCTCAAGAATTAGGAAGAACTACAAGAGCTACTGAAACTAAGGCTTTAGAATTAGGATATAAAAAAAGATTAATTAAGAAAAAAGAAGATTAATTAAATATAAAATAACCTATAATGAGGACTTAAAAAAGAGAGACCAACTTTATAGGTTTTTAATTTGTCTTGATGTATAATAAAAGAAATTTTATGAAATTATGTCAAAAGAATTACCAACTCCTTAAAAATTCTTAAAGAAGAAAAATAATAAAAAAGAACTGAATAAATTACAGTTCTAACTAAATTAAATGTTAGTTATTTAAATGGACATTTAAGAGGAGGATCCGTATAATATATGTATAAATAATCAAGATAATAATTATTCTTCATCATTAGTGTTATTAATTTCATCTAATTTATTTCTTAAAATCTTAGGAACTTTAATACCCATTTTAGTCCAATTATCTACAATTGCAAGTCCTTCATTAGCAATAAATACAAGAATAATAATATTTCTTATATTAATACTATTTTCAAATACTTTATCTAATTGAACAGATAAGAATATAATTACTAAATAACCTAATTTTTTAATAAATGTTTTCAAAGTTAATTTTGTACTAACTTTTTTATTATAAAATGATCTTAATATTAAAGTAATATAATCAATAATGATAAAAGATAATAAAGTTTTAAATAATGAGTCTATACCTCCTAACATTAAATTTATAGAAAAAGCTTTTAACATATAACCACCTTTTCCAATATATCTTATGTATAAAATAAATATGTTTATTGGCTTTTGTCTTGATAAAAATAACATATCTTGAATAATTATATAAATTATATTATTATAATAATAGAGGAAAAGTAGTATGAGTAATAAAAGTATCAGAAAGAAAGCTAGGAAAAATGTAAAAAAATACTATTGGAGTAGTTTAATAGTATCTTTTATAATGCTTATTTTAGTTAATGGTGGATATAATTACTATACTGTTATAGAAAAACCTATAAAAGAATTAGGACATACTATATTAATAGAAAAAAATATATTTATATATGATAAAATAGATAAAACGTTTGATAGAATAGAACAAAAAACTAAAACATATCATCCTACTAAAGGAGTACTGTCAGTATTTTTTAATCAAATTATAGGTAGTGGATATATTATATTAGGAATAATTAATACATTACTTATATTTATGACACATACTTCATTACCTAATTTAGTAATAGAATTATTAGGTATACTTTTAGTAATGTTATTATATATATTTATACAGAATGTAATAAGTGTAGGTAAAAATAGATATTATTTAGAGCATTATAAATATAAAAAAAGTTATATTGATAAATTATTTTTTGTATATAGAGTTAAAAAAACTATAAATGTTTCTTATATTATGTTATTAAAAACAATATATAATGTATTATGGTATTTAACTATATTTGGAGGTATATATAAATATTATGAATATTTTATGATACCTTATATATTAGCAGAAAATCCAAAAATAAAACCTAAAGATGCATTTTTATTATCTAAAGATATGATGAATGGTAATAAATTAAATTTATTAAAAACTCAAATATTATTATTACCATATTATATAGTAGGTATACTTACATTTAATTTAAGTAATATATTTTATTTTAATATATATAAAGAATCATTATATGCAGGAATATATTTTAATATAAGAGAAAAATTATTAAAAAAGAATGTAAATTACAGAGAATATTTTAAAGATGAATTATTAGATAAAGGGAATTTAAATGAAAGTTATCCTAGCGATTTATATTTTATAAAAGAACCTAAAAAAAATAAATGGTTAAGATTAGATTATAATGTTAAGTATAGTTTAGAAATATTAATATTACTTTTCTTTAGTTGTGCTTTAATAGGATTTATTTGGGAAGTTTTATTAAATTATATAGTTAATGGCTTTTATATGAAGAAAGGTAGTATGCATGGCCCATGGATACCAATTTATGGATATGGAGCACTAGCAATATTAATACTTTTAGGAAAATTAAAAGATAAACCATTAAAATTGTTTTTAAGTTCTATAGGTTTATGTGGAATAATAGAATATTTTACTGGATGGTATTTAGAAGTATTTCATCATATGAAATGGTGGGATTATACTGATTACTTTTTAAATATTAAAGGAAGAATTTGTTTAGAAGGTTTATTAATATTTGGTATAGCAGGAATTATATTTGTATATGTTTTAGCACCACTTTTAAATAATATTTTTAATAAATTAAGTAAAAAAACTAGATGGATTATAGCGAGTATATTAGTAGGGTTATATTTAATTGATTTAGTATTATCAACAATTACTCCTAATATAGAAGCAGGAATTACTTTATTTAAAATATTAAGACTTTAGATATTCTAGAGTTTTTTTATTTAAAAATGAAAATTAAAGTTTCTCATTTTTAGTTCTACCACATAACCAATCTAATGAAATTTTATATTTTTTACATATTTGATATGCAAATGCAGTTAATAGCATAGTTTTACCTGATTCATAAGCACTTATAACTGAGTGTGTTGTATGAAGTAATTCTGCTAATTTAACTTGAGTTATATTATTATCTTTTCTAAATTGTAATAAATTTTTTCCTATAACTTTTTTATCAAGTTTATCTAAATTAATATAATTATTATTTTTTTCACTTAATCCTAATAAATAATTCATACTTACATTATAAAAATTAGCGAGTGTATTTAAATGTTTTAAAGGAATAATTCTAACATCATTTTCCCATGCCCAATATGTTGGTTGTTTTACTTTTAAAATATCAGCAATATCAGTTTGTTTATAATCTTGATATTCTCTCATATTTTTTATTTGTTCTCCTATCATATTATTTTTCACCAACTTAATTTTCCCATTAAAACAAAATTAATCTTTTTAAGTATAGACAAATACGACATTTTGTTGTAATATAATAGCGGAGGTTGATAATAAATGAAGGAAGCAAGTGGAGAATTAAGTATGACAGCAGTAGCAGTAGTTGCAATAGCAGCAATAGGAGTATTGTTTACTACTCTAATATGGCCAAATATTAAAAATTCTTTACAAAGACAACAAATGTGTACTGCTGCCTATGCATGTACAGACTGTAATGGTAAAACATGTAGTTGCCAATATGATGAAAAAAAAGATGGAAAATGGACAACTCAAACTATTACATGTTCTGATCCTAATGGTGAAGGTAAAACTACGTCTAAGTCAGATGAATAGTAGTTTATAATTCTAAAGATTTATTTTTTATTTAGAGTTAATAAAAAACAAAACTAAAATAAAGTTTTGCTTTTTAGATGAAAAAAAGATATAGACAAATGCGACAATATATTATATAATGATATTGAAGGTGTTATTAGTAATAAATCAAATTCCTTTCTCAATTTTTGATTATTATAAGTGTTTTGCAAGGTTCGCTTTTTTCATCTACAAAACACTCTAATAACATCTTTATTTTTATATAAATTTTTATAAATGTCAATAAAAAAATTATTATCAATTTTAACTTAAAAAATTAATAAAAAAAATTTAAAGTTATTGAATTAAAATTTAACTTATATTATACTATTTATTGGATTAAGAGTTATCTTAATTAAATAGAAGGAGTTAATTTATGGAACTAAAAGGTAGTAAAACAGAACAAAATTTAATGACAGCATTTGCTGGAGAAAGTCAAGCAAGAAATAAATATACTTATTTTGCATCAGTTGCAAAAAAAGAAGGATATGAACAAATTGCTGCTATATTTGAGGAAACTGCAAATAATGAAAAAGAACATGCTAAAATGTGGTTTAAAGAATTAAATGGTGGAACAATTCCAACAACTAAAGAAAACTTACTTGCTGCAGCAGAAGGTGAAAATTATGAATGGACAGATATGTATGATGAATTCGCTAAAGTTGCAAAAGAAGAAGGATTTGACAGAATTGCTAAACTATTTGAAGGAGTTGCTGCAATAGAAAAAGAACATGAAGAAAGATACAGAAAATTACTTAAAAATATTGATGATGAAATAGTATTCTCTCGTGATGGAGATAAAATTTGGCAATGTAGAAATTGTGGACATATAGTAGTTGGTAAAAGTGCACCAAAAGTATGCCCAGTATGTGCTCATCCTCAAAGTTATTTTGAAATTAAAAAAGAAAATTATTAAGACTTTAAAAGTCTTTTTATTTATAAAGGAGAAAAAAATGAATTTATATGTAGTAAGACATGGAGAAACTGATTGGAATAAAATACAACGTTTGCAAGGCAATAAAGATATATCTTTAAATAAAAATGGTATAGAACAAGTAAAAAACATAAGAGAAGAAATTAAAAATTATAAAATAGATTTAATTTTTTGTTCAACTTTAAAAAGGGCTAAACAAACTGCAGATATTATAAATGAATATTTAAATTGTGAAATTATATATACTGACGCATTAAAAGAAAGATATTATGGAAACTTTGAAGGAACAACAAAAAATGAATATACTAAAGATATAAAAATACAATCGGGATTAATTTTTAATTATAATGTAAATATAAAATATAAAGGCATTGAACCTATTAAAGATTTCTGTAATAGAGTTTGGAATTTTTTAGATGTATTAAAAACAAAATATAATGATAAAAATATATTATTAGTAACACATGGAGGAACAATTGCAATTATAAATACTTATCTCAATGGATTAGATGAAAATGGAAACATTAATTATCTTGATATAAAAAATGCAAAAATATTAAAATATACACTTAAATAATATATTTATAAGTTTAAAAATTTTAAATATAATTATAAGTCTGTATTATTAAATATTTTACATGATATTAAATAAGAAATATAATAAAATATAATATTTAGTATTATAGCAATTAAAGGTATATATTTATAAAATAAATTAGATGTAATAAATGTATATAAATTTGGAAAAATAAGCATTAAAAATAAAACTATAGAACCTAATATTATAATTACAAATATAGGTACTATAATAGATTGCATTCTACCTTTTTCAACACCCCATTTATATATACATGGTATATCAGAACATATAAGTAAAGTAACTGCTGTAAATATAATATAAATATAATTAAAATTATCAATAATAGGTAATTCTTTAGTAGCAAGTATAGTTAACAAAGTAGTAGTAAATAAACCTATTATTAAAGTTATAAAAGATGTTAAAAATGCAAATAAATATTTAGAAATAACCATTTCTTTTCTATTAATAGGTAAACTTAATAAGTATTTATTAGAATCACTATTTTCATCAAAAGAAAAAGTAGATATACTATTCATACCAAACATAAGTAATAATAATACTGTTCCTGTAATAATCATATTTCTATAAAAAGAAGTTATAAAAATAAGTATAATAAAAGTAATAAAACTAAATATATAATTTTTTTTATAAAATTTAAATATTAACATATCTTTTAACATTAAACCTTTAATTATATTCATATTATTTTTCTCCTTTTATAAATAGCAATAATAATCGTTCTATAGTAGGTTTATTTATTATTAATTTAGGATATTTTTTCTTAAATGTATTTTTATCTTCTATTAATAATAAATATATATCTTTATATTTTAAATTATAAGTATAAGTATCTATATTTTTAAAATCTTCTATATTACATTCTACTATACCATATTTATTAAATAATTCATCTTTTTTCATATCTAATAATATATTTCCATTATTTATTAAAACTATATTATCTGCTACATAATCTAAATCACTTGTTATATGACTAGACATAAATATAGAATTCTCTTTATTAGATACAAATTTTTCAAATATATTTAATATTTCATATCTAAATATTGGATCTAATCCATTAGTAGGTTCATCTAATATAAGTAGTTTAGGTTTATGAGATATAGCACATATTACTTTTAGTTTCATTTTCATACCAGATGAATATTCTTTAAAAGATAAATTTTTTGGTAATTTAAATTCATTAATATATTCATAATATAATGATTCATCCCAATTAGAATAAAAATGTTTCATTAAATTATTGATATCATCTACTTTTAATATATTAGAAAAGAAACTATCATCTAATACTACACCTATAAGTTCTTTATCTTTTTTAGTAAGTTTATTTATATTCTTATTAAATATTTTTATATTACCATTATCTATTTTAATTAAATTTAATATAGCCTTTATAGTAGTAGTTTTACCACTACCATTTTCTCCTATAAATCCAACTATTTTACCTTTAGGAACATTTATATTAATATTATTTAATGAAAAATTTTTATATTGTTTATTTAAATTATTTATTTCTAAGTTCATATTATCATCTCAGTAATATTATAATACATTTTAAATTAAAAAAATTATTTATTTAGACAAAATTTATCAAATTATATAATTTTAATACTCTAAAATTAGAAATTAGAGTATTTTTTGTAGTTTTTTAATAAAATTTCAAATAAAAAAAAGGAAATGCAAAAAAATACAGTATATATATAGTGTAAGGAGGAAAACACTATATGTATTTTTATAATGGTAAGTATGATAGAATATTTAAAAAAATATTTTTAAACAATAAAGA